>NZ_CAXCAM010000006.1:0-93009 GCF_963980585.1 uncultured Ilumatobacter sp. | reverse complement strand
GACCCGTAATTCTACGAATCCCCCTCAGTGGAGCTGGGGGGAATCGAACCCCCGTCCCTCAGCCGATGGACGAACTTGCTACAACCATTCCCGGCATTGACTCTAACGCTGAGACACCGACGGGTCGGCTGTCCGCTCAAGGCGAACCACGCTCAGTCTTTCCTGAAAGTCAGCAGTCTTTCCCGCTGGCAATGGTCTTTCCCATTGTCATCCCCCACTTCTGTTGCCGGGCTGTGGTGGAGAGGCCCCGTGCGACATTTCTGCTCACGATGATTCGTTCTCAACCTGAGTAATCAGGCGGCGAGAGCGAAATTGTCGTTATCAACGGCAATTGTGTTTTTTTCCCCGTTTAACGAGTCTGAGAAACTCGGGTTGCAAACTCGAACAGCGTTACTGACGTCGAATCCAGTCAGCCCCGTGATCAATATGTGGATCTCCAAAGTAGCCGCTGAAAGAGCAGACCGGTCGTCAGTGCTCAGCTATTGCCGTACTTGGCGGCACGGTTGAATGCTGCTTCGATTTCTCGATCAGCATCGCGCTCAGCCAAATTGTGGCGTTTGTCGCCCTTGGTCCGGCCCTTGGCAAGCCCGATTTCAAGCTTGGCGCGGCCACCTTTCCAATACAAGCGAAGCGGCACGATGGTGAGTCCCCCTTGTGCGGTCCGCATATCAATTTTATCGATTTCAGCTCGATTGAGCAGCAGTTTGCGTTCGCGGTCAGGTTGATGGGCACCGAAACCAATGGCGTTGGTGTAGGGAGGGATATGGATGCCGTCGAGCCACATCTCGCCTTTGCGGACTCGTGCGTAACCCTCAGCGATCTGGGCGTTGCCCTCGCGCAGGCTTTTCACCTCGCTTCCCGTGAGGACCATGCCGGCCTCCCAGGTGTCGAGAATCTCGTAGTCCCGATAGGCGCGCTTGTAACTCGCAATCAGCGTGGTGCCGTCGTCTTTCGACCCACGTTTAGTCTTCTTGCCCTTCTTTGCCATCCTGCCAGTCCTGTTTCAGCTGCCACGCTATCGGTACCCTCGCAACGGTGATTGAGATCTCCAGAGATGCGTACAACCAGATCATTGGCGAGGCACTTGATGAGTATCCGCTTGAGATGTGTGGACTTCTCGTTGGTCCGTCACCAGATCAGGCCCCTGAATTTCACGCAACCCACAACGATGACGCTTCGGCCCGTGTGTACACCGTGAACCCGAGGGATTTCATGCGCGTCGAAGTGGCTGCGGATAATCGTGGCTGGGAGATCAATGGGGTGGTTCACAGCCACACTCACTCCGAGCCGTATCCGAGCCCAACCGATGTTGCCGCAGCAGTCGATCCGCGTTGGCACTATGTAATTGTCAGCTTGAAGCGGCAAGCGCCAGAGATGCGAAGCTACCGAATCGCCGACGGCGAAATCACCGAAGAGCAGATCACGGTTCTCTGATCAAAAAGCCAGCGGAACTGCTGGCGGACTTCAAGCTCGACATCTCACGCGCCGCAGGCTGCTTATACAATTCCCGACAACACAGATCAGATTTGTCGGAATACCTGAACAGACGCACAGGTTGAGAAAGAAGATGAACACAATGACGATGACTGCACCCCCACATGTTGTTGGACCCCCGTATCCAAACATGCTGCACGAAGGTGTTCTCGGCATGATCGGCAACACACCGCTTGTCGACGTATCCAATCTTTCACCGAACCCAAATGTACGAATTTTGGCCAAGATGGAGATGCAGAACCCGTTTGGCTCGGTTAAAGATCGCATAGCGAAATACATGATCGAGGCAGCCGAAGCAGACGGGCGGCTACGACCAGGTCAGACCATTCTTGAGCCGTCGTCGGGGAACACCGGCATCGCACTCGCAGCAATTGCAGGTATCAAGGGTTACCCAATCAAAATCATGATGCCGGACAGCGTGTCAATAGAGCGTCGCCAGATGCTTGAGATCTTCGGCGCCGAAATTATGTTGACTCCAGGACCTGAAGGTTCGAATGGTGCAGTTGCTCGAGCCAAAGCGCTCGCTGCTGAACATCCTGAGTGGTACTTCCCATACCAGTACGCAAACGACGCCAACCCGCGTGCTCATTTCGAGGGCACTGGACCAGAGATCATTCGCGACGCGCCCGGTATCACGCACTTCGTTGCCGGGCTCGGTACGAGCGGCACGTTGATGGGGACCGGCACGTTCCTCAAACAACATGACCCAACAATTCAAGTCATCGCAGTAGAGCCGCCATTAGGGGAGCGCGTTGAGGGTCTCCGCAACATCGGCGACGGGTACATCCCGCCAGTTTTCGAGAACTGGAACGGCATCGACCTACTCGACCGCAAGCGAGTAGTGCGGCCACGGGAATCAATAGAATGGACTCGACGTTTAGTCAATGAGTGCGGAATTTTCGCCGGGATCTCTGCGGGTGCGGCTATGGCCGGAGCGGGAAAGGTCGCGTCGCAGATTGACGCCGGAACGATCGTGTTCATCGTCTGCGACGGCGGCTGGAAGTATCTGTCAACCGGTGCATACACCGATGACCTCGATGTCGCGGAAGCAAACGCCGAATCGATTATCTACTTTTGACAAGTTCGTGAGGACTATTTCTCCGGACAGATCGAGTACGAAACGTCGTTGATCCGATGCGATGCCATCACAAACAGTGAGGCGTTGTCTTCATCTGTGACTCTGGAGGCCCACAAAATCCTCCGGCGGCCCCGTTTCGTGTTTCTCCGGTTCCTGTTGAGGAACCTGCTGGCAGCACTTGAGTACGCTCTACAGGTGTGGACCGGCCGATTGGGATGTTCGACTCAGGCTTCGGCGGCCTGACCGTCGCCCGGGCAACGATCGATCTACTTCCTGCCGAAGATCTCATTTACATCGGCGACACCGGCCGCTACCCCTACGGATCAAAGCCACTCGATGACGTTCGTGAGTACGCACGCGAACTCGCCCGAAGCCTGGTTGACGACTATCACGCCAAGGCAATTGTCGTCGCGTGCAACACTGCGACTGCGGCCGGACTTGATGCGCTGCGCGCCGAACTCGACGTGCCGGTCATCGACGTTATTGCTCCGGGTGCTCACGCCCTGGTGCGCACCACCACAACGGGCCGGGTTGGTGTGATTGGAACCGTGGGCACGGTGTCGTCGGGTGCATACGTCCGGGCGATCGCAGCGGGCGGCGCGCCGGTGACGCTTTCGAGCGCGGCATGTCCGGGTTTTGTCGAGTTTGTCGAGCGCGGTCAAACCGTCGGCGACGAAGTGACGGTTCTTGCTGAGCGGCTCCTCGCACCCGTTCGCGAGGCTGATGTCGACGCGCTGCTGTTGGGCTGCACTCACTATCCATTCTTGGCGCGCACGATCAGCGATGTGATGGGCCAGGGCGTCACACTGGTCAGCTCCGCTGACGAAACGGCATTCGCTGTGCAGCACCAACTTGCCGAGTTGGGTCTGTTGCGCAGCGATGGCCGTCGCGGCACGCACCGGTTCGCGTCGAGCGGAGACATCGATGCGTTCCGGGAACTTGGTCGCCAGTTGCTTGGCCCTGAACTCGACGAAACCGAGCCGTGGCCACCGGCACGTGGTTGTTCTGTCCCCGGCACAGACTGACCGCTCAGCCGCTACGTTGCGGGCCATGACAGGATCCGCACCACGCCCCGACGGTCGCACCGCCGACGAGCTCCGACCGTTTTCGTTTCAGCGAGACTTCACCGAGATGGCCGATGGGTCGGTGCTCGTGTCGTTCGGCAACACACGCGTGTTGTGTACGGCGTCGATCGATGAGGACGTGCCGCGTTGGATGCGGGGCTCCGGCAAAGGCTGGGTCACCGCAGAGTATTCGATGCTGCCAGGTGCATCTCCAGAGCGCATCAACCGTGAGGCTGCCAAGGGTAAGCAGAGCGGCCGCACCGTTGAGATTCAGCGTCTGATTGGCCGGTCGTTGCGGGCGGCGTGCGACATGGAAGCGCTTGGCGAACGTCAGGTCATTGTTGACTGTGACGTCTTGCAAGCCGATGGCGGGACCCGTACGGCGAGCATCTGCGGAGGATTCGTGGCGCTTCACGACGCGCTTGAACGTGTCGTGCAACGCGGTGACCTTGCGGTCAATCCGTTGCATTCGTTCTGCTCTGCGATCAGTGTCGGCATCGTCGGCGGTGTCCCTGTGCTCGACCTGCCCTACGTTGAGGATTCCATTGCGGAAGTCGACATGAATGTTGTGATGCTGCGCCCGGTCGCCGGTGGTGAAGCCAGCTTTGTCGAGGTGCAAGGCACCGCCGAAGGGATGACATTCAGCCGATCGCAGCTTGACTCGCTGCTCGGTCTGGCCGAGGGCGGTCTGACCACGATCTCCGACGCGCAAGCTGCGCTTGTCGCCGAAGCCCCATCGGCTCGCCCGGCCCGTTGACCAACTGATGCTTCAGCTCGTCTGCGCGTCGGCCAACCCCGACAAGGTCGCCGAGATTCAACAACTCCTGGACGGTGTCGTCAATCTGCTGCCGCGCCCGGCCGAGGTCCCTGACGTTGTCGAAGATGCCGACACTCTTGTCGGGAACGCTCGCTTGAAAGCTGCCGCGATCGTGGCAGCCACCGGTCTTCCCGCGGTTGCTGATGACACCGGGCTGTTTGTCGATGCACTCGACGGTCGGCCAGGTGTGCACACAGCGCGCTACGCAGGGGAGGGGTGCAGCTATGCGGACAATCGAGCGAAAATGCTCGACGAGTTGAATGGTGCCCACCAGCGAGGCGCCCGGTTCATCACGGTGGCAATGGTGATGTGGCCAGATGGCACCGAACTTGCTGTTGAAGGTGTGTGCCCAGGGCACATTGCGCCGAGTGAGCGAGGCGACGTCGGGTTTGGTTACGACGCCATCTTCGCTCCGGACGAAGCAGATGGACTGACCTTCGCCGAGATGGCGTCAACGGCGAAAAACGTGATCTCGCACCGCGGTCGAGCGTTTGCAGCGTTGCTCAGCGCGCTGGAGCAACGCTGATCAGTTCGTGAGGCTCGTGCCGACGGCGGGACTCGAACCCGCACTGACAGGCACCTAAAGCCTGTGCCTCTGCCAATTGGGCTACGTCGGCGTGCTCGCCCAGGCTAGAGGCCTCTGGGGTCCAGTGTGGCCGCCCTCGCGGCAAACAGCCGATGATCGTGAGAGCGATGGGCGGACTACCCAACGGGGATCCAGGCGCAGACGAGCTGCGTGACCTTGACGTCGGTCTTCTCCAGGCCGACGCTGATCGTGGTGATGTTCTTGCCCAGTTCCATCCACTTGGCGTCGATCTCGATGATTTCCTCCTCAAGCTCGATCTCCAGGTCCTCGACCTGCTGCACGAGGCGTCCCATCTTGTTTTCGGCGGACTCCAACCGCTGCTCAGACGCGTTGGTTGTCCCGCGGCGACGAGCAGCGGTGCCCGCCTGGCCGAGCAAACCACCGAGGAGACCACCCTTGCTTTTGCGGCCGCCGAGCAGGCCGCCGAGCACCGAGCCGGCGGTTGATAACAGCTCGCTGTTGCGTTTGCCCTTGGTCTGCTCTTCGAGCTCTTCGATGCGATCCTCGGAGGCCTCGATCTTGTCGCGCAGTGACCTCGCCTTGGTTTCGTACTTGTCACGCAGCTTGGCAATTTCGGCGTCGGCTTGGTCGTCGGCGGTCTTCAGGCAACGGGCTTCAAAGAGTTCGGCATCCTCGCCCGGACGTCCGTACAGCTTCAACCCTGCGTTCGCGGGAAGTTCGAGGTTGAGGGTGCGGGTGAGCTGGTCCCGAATGTCGCGTTCCACCTGTGACCAGAAGGTCTTGTTGGCAATCTTCGCATCGGTGAGTCCGAACACGATCTTGTCCGGGGGGTTGACGCGCAAATCGCGATCGTCGTAGTCGACCTGCACGATGTGCGATGCATCGATTTGCTCACCGAGGGGAAACAGCACGGCCTCGTACTCGTCGTCGTGAATGAGATCGGCTTTGGTCTCGTCGTATCGCAGTGCGACGCGCGCCACGACCGCCGCCTCGAAGCGTTCGCCGCGCTCATCGCCACCGACGTCACCGAGCCATGGAGCAGCAACATCGACGTAGCGAACCGGTCGGCCGTCAGCGACCTCGGGCATGACGGCGGTCTCATCATCGCTCAACGCCGGGACGTCAGCGGAGGTTGGAGTAGAGGCAGGACTGGAGGCGGGAGGGGACGAGGCCGGTGCTGGCGCGGATGCGGGCGCTGGCGTGACGTCCGCCTTCGTTGGCGCCATCATCGTGTCGATCTGGTCACGGGTCATCGGGCCGCGGAGATATGACATCGCCCAGCGCGTCGTGAAGACCTCTGGTTGGTCCTGGCCGGCGCGGCGCAGCATGAACTCTCGCTTGCCGAGGCCCGAGATGGTGTCGCCAACAGCGTTGATGTCAACGTCACCTGCCGCGGACGACATGCCGTCAAGGAGGCGCGCCTTGTCGCGGTCAGTCTGGAGTCGACCGATCATCCAGGTGCCGGCATTCGAGATCGCCTTGTAGTCGATGTCGACTGGATTCTGCGTCGACAGGACAACGCCAAGGCCGAACGCTCGCGCCTGCTTCATCAAGAGCATGATCGGCTTCTTGGTCGGAGGGTTTGCCGTCGGCGGTAGGTAGCCGGCGACCTCGTCCATGTAGAGCATGGCACGCAGGTCGGTGGTGCCGCTCTGTGCTCGCATCCAGGTGACGAGCTTCGCGAGGACGAGCGATGTGACGAATTGACGCTCCGTGTCCGAGAGGTGTGCAGTCGTGATAATCGCACAGCGCGGCTTGCCGTCCGAGGTGTACATCATCGACTGCACGTCGAGTGGCGCGCCGGCACCCCAGGCGGCGAATGATGGCGAGGCGAGCAGTCCGTTGAGCTTCATCGCCAGCGCCATGCGGTCGGTTTCAGGGAAGAACTGGTCGAGCTCGAACACGCCGAGCTTGCGAATTGGAGGGGTGGTCACTTGCCCGACCAGCGTCATTAAGTCGATGGCCTTGCCCGCTTGCCACGAATGATGGATCAGGTTGGACAGGAGGATGTGTTCGCGACTCGACAGCGGATCGGCGTCGATGCTGACGAGGCCGAGCAGGCCGGTTACGTAGCCCTCGATCTCGTCGCCGACGACCTCGGCATCGCTGAGGTCGGTCGGCACCTGCAGTGAGCCGACGATGTTCAACGCCACGCCAGATTGTGATCCTGGTGTGTAGATCGTGAAGTCGGCTTTCGCCCGCAGTTCGCCGATGTCGGCGCCGCTGAGCCCCCCAGCTGCCGAGTCCCTTCGTCCAGAGTTCGGACTGGCTCGCCGCGAACTCGTCGGGTGTCTGGCCAGCATTCTTCGCTTGGGCCTCGTCGATCCAGGGGCGGAAATCGGTAGGAACAAGATCGGGAAAGGTGAGGCAGAGGTTGGTGAGGTCGCCCTTTGGGTCGATGGCGATCACCGGGAGTCCTGCCTGAAGTGCCTCTTCGATGACGATCACGCCAAGTCCGGTCTTGCCCGAGCCGGTCATGCCCACGATGACGCCGTGAGTCGTCAGCTTGTCGGTGGCCACGCTGACGTGGCTCGAAGCGTCATCGGTGGTGCGTTCGTGCGTCGCCGGATCGATCGCGCCGCCCAGAAAGAGGTCTGCCATGCCGGGAGAGTAGTCCCAGGCAAGAGGCTGTCCCGTCATGTGCCGGACCCGTTTGTTCTTCGACCTGGGAGGGGTGGCGGCAAGATCGGGTGATGGCGTCCTTTGGGCTTGCGACCTGAGTGCATGCGCCTACGATCGGGCCATGGCAACTGCTCTCGGACCTGACATCCTCGCTGCTTCCTCCGCCCTTGATGGCGAGACGATCGAATTGCGTAGAAGCATCCATGCCGATCCTGAGCTGGGTCTCCAGCTCCCGCGAACTCAACAACGGATCCTCGACTCGCTGACAGGGCTTGGGCTCAGCATCACGCTCGGAGAGTCGACGACATCGGTGGTCGCCGATCTCGATACTGGCAAGCCTGGGCCGACCGTGCTGCTGCGGGGCGACATGGATGCCTTGCCACTCCAGGAGGACTACGAATCTCCTTTCCAGTCCAAGATCGAAGGGGCGATGCACGCCTGTGGCCATGACTCCCATGTCGCCATGTTGGCAAGTGCAGCCCGACTACTCAGCGAGAACAAGAGCGAACTGACTGGCAAGGTTCGCTTCATGTTTCAACCAGGAGAAGAGGGCTTTCACGGTGCCAAGTACATGATCGAAGAGGGTGTGCTCGACGGCGTCGACCGAGCCTTTGCCATTCACGTCTTCACCAACTTCGCCGACGGCGTGATCACCACCAGGGGCGGATCACTGATGGCCAGCGCCGATCGGTTCGAGATTACGGTCCACGGTGAGGGTGGTCACGCCTCGGCTCCGCACCACTGCGTCGATCCGATCCCCGCTGCAGCAGCAACAATCACCGGTCTCCACACGATGGTGAGCCGCTCGTTGGACCCCGCCCTGAGCGGGCTCGTGACCGTCGCCCATATCGAAGCGGGAACCACCAACAACGTGATTCCCCCGAGCGCGTACATGGAAGGAACCATTCGCGCTCTTGACGAAGGTACGCGGGCGACGATCCACTCGGACCTCGTTCGCGTTGCCGAGGGAACGGCGGCAGCCCATGGTTGCTCCTGCACATCGGAGATCATCCCCGGTTATCCCGTCACCATCAATCATCAGGAACAAGCCGATCTCACGTTGTCTGTGGCCGAGGGTGTGCTCGGATCACAACAGGTGACCGAGATGCCACGGCCACTGCTCGGAGCTGAGGATTTCAGCTATGTGCTGCAGCACGTTCCCGGAGCAATGGCATTCATGGGCGTGTGCCCCGAAGATCTGACGCCTGCGACCGCCGCTCCCAACCACTCCAACTTGATGCGGATCAGCGAGAAGAAGTTGGCCAACGGCGTTGCCCTGTATGCAGCAATGGCGATGGCGGCAGAATAGAGCCATGGCATTCTCTGGGCTTCCTGTCGATGGCATTGAGTTCTACGAGGAGCTCGTCGCTGACAACTCGAAAGCTTTCTGGCAGGCCAACAAGCATCGGTTCGTCGAACACGTCAAGACACCAATGGCGGAACTCGCTGAGGAACTTGCCGACTATGGACCGTTTCATATGTTCAGGCCCCACAACGACCTTCGGTTCTCGAAGAACAAGCCGCCCTACAAGACGCATCAGGGTGCCTATGGCGAACTCGAAGGCGGATCAGGTCACTACATCCAGTTCTCCGCCGAGGGCTTGATGACGGGAGCTGGCTACTACGCAATGGCAAAGGATCAGCTCCAGCGGTTTCGCGAGGTGATCGATGCGGAGAGTACCGGCGAGGAGATCACTGGAATGATCGTCGAGATGCGTCGGGCGAAATACGAGATCAGCGCCATCGATCAGCTCAAGACGGCGCCGCGTGGGTATCCGAAGGACCACCCTCGTATTGAGCTGCTCAGGATGAAGGGCTGTATCGCCGTGAAGAATTTCGGTGCGCCGAAGTGGATCCACGGGGCAGGTGCGGCGAAGAGAATTCGGGATGTCTGGGTTGGAGCGCAGCCGCTCACCGACTGGCTCGACGCCCACGTCGGTCCGAGCACGCTCCCTCCAGACGACCGGCCGTTCTGACCGAGGTGAGCGAAGAAATCTTCGATGGTGTCGCCCATTGCCGTGGACTTTGACAGAATGTAAAAGTGATCAATACCGACGAAGCTTCCGCTGCGACCACCGATGCCCTTGAGAACCAGTTCGGTTTGGCTGACAGGATTGTTGACGAGGCAGCGGTGGCCAACTCTGTGCAACGGTTTCGTGAGCAGGGCATCACCCTGCCGACATTTGCGCAGCTTGCCGATCCGTCCACGTTCGATCAGGCGGAGAAGGTGGGCGATGCCGACCCCCAGGGTCCTGACGCACGCAACCTGTGGCGCGTCCACTGGTACAACGACCTGCAGGGGAACCGCGTCGACGTCCCGGAGCACGTCGTGCTCCCATCAACGCTGACGGGGGTCGCGTCGCCGATCATCGTCGTGTTCGGCGACCGCTTCCCGATGATCACCGCCCACAAGGTGCTGGCTGCCTACTCGTGTCTCGCCCCTCGCGTCGTCACCGGCCAGTTTGACCCGACGGTGCACCGTGCCGTGTGGCCATCAACTGGCAACTACGCCCGAGGTGGCATCGCGATCTCGAAGATCATGGCGAGTCGTGGCGTTGCGATTCTGCCCGAAGGCATGAGTCAAGAGCGGTTCGACTGGCTCGACACATGGTGTGCCAATCCTGAAGAAGATGTGATCAAGACGCACGGCACCGAGTCGAACGTCAAAGAGATCTACGACGCCTGCAACGAGTTGGCAAAGGATCCGGGCAACTTCATCCTCAACCAGTTCTCGGAGTTCGGTAATCATCTCGGTCACTACAACGTGACGGGACGTGCGCTCGGCCACGTCTTCGAAACAGTGCGCGATGAGTATGGCCTCGTCGGACGCGACCTCGAGCTGGCGGCGTTCACCTCGGCGACCGGATCAGCCGGAACGATCGCCGCCGGCGACCGACTCAAGGAGGAGTACGGGGCCAAGATTGTGGCTGTCGAAGCCCTGGAATGCCCGACGATGCTCGAGAACGGGTACGGCGAGCACAACATTCAAGGCATCGGCGACAAGCACATCCCACTGATCCACAACATCGCGAACACCGACGTCGTCGTCGGTATCTCCGATAAGGCAACCGATGAGTTGGATCTGACGTTCAACACCGAGGCCGGACGGGCATATCTCGCTCAATCCCGAGGTGTCTCCCAGAGCCTCGTCGACAAACTCGAACACTTCGGTTTCTCGGCAATCGCAAATGTCCTCGCGGCAATCAAGACTGCGAAATTGCTCAACCTCGGCGAAAACCAAGCACTGATCACCGTCGCCACCGATGGCGCGGCGCTGTACCCGAGCGAGCGAGCCAAGCTGCTCGAACGGCAGTACGGCAACGAGTTCACCACGACCGATGCCGCTGCCGCGGTCGGCGAACATCTGGGTGCGGCATCCACCGACCACATGATCGACTGCACCGACCTCGACCGTCGCCGGCTGTTCAATCTCGGCTACTACACCTGGGTCGAGCAGCAGGGCACGCCGTTTGACCTGTTCGAGGCCCGGCGCTCCCAGGATTTCTGGCGAGGATTGCGTCGATACACCGGCGTCTGGGACGGCATGATCGACGACTTCAACGCGCAAGTCGCAGCAGGCTGAAAGCGCTGCACGCGCACATGGACGACACGCGGATGGCCGTGATCGGATGGCGCTGCGCCACGTGCGGCGCCGAGGTTCCCGTTGCGACGCCGCTCGCATTCCGCTGTCCAAACGCAACAGCCACTGACCGGTGCCACGTCCTGCAGATCGTGAGCGGTCCGCGGGTTGATCCGCCCGAGCGGCAGCCGAACACATTTGCCACCGACGACCAGAACTTGGCGTGGGCTGCCTTCGCCGACGCGCATGGCATGGATCGAGCACGCCGGAACGAGTTGGTCGAGGAACTCGACGCCGCAATCCGTGTCGTTGATGATGCCGGCTTTGTCGCCACGCCGTTTGCGCGATCCGCGTTCCTTTCCGACGAGCTCGGTCTGTCCGCTCGCGGTGGTATCTGGGTCAAGGACGAAACCGGGGGAGTGGGTGGCAGTCAGAAGGCGCGATTCCTCTTCTCGATCCTGCTCCACCTCCGAGCTGCCCAAGAGCTGGGGCTCTTGGCGGAGCGGCCACCGCTCGCGATTGCATCGTGTGGGAACGCCGCGCTCGCCGCAGCAATTCTGGCGAAGGCTGCCGACTGGCCGCTCGATGTGTACGTGCCCACGTGGATGAGCGATGGGTTCGGTGACCGGCTGGATGAACTTGGCGCACGTGTGCATCGCAGCGAGCGACGCAACGACGACCCGGCCGGCGACCCGGCGATGCTGCGTTTCCGAGATGCCGTTGCCGAGGGATCGGTGCCCTTCACCGTGCAGGGCCCCGAGAACGGGCTGTGTCTCGACGGCGGCCGAACGCTCGGCTGGGAAGTTTGCGAGCAAGCAGCGGCGGCTGGCATCGCGCAGATCGACCGTGTCTTCATTCAGGTCGGAGGTGGCGCGTTCGCCGCCGCCGTCGGAGCAGCAATGAACGATGTTTGTGGGCCTGCGCCGTTGTTCGCTGTGCAGACCGAGGGGTGCGCACCGTTCGAACGGGCATGGAGACGGTCTGAAGGCATTGAGCACCCGGCCGAGAACTGGGCCCAGATCATGACGGTCTGGGACGACCCGTCCTCGCTCGCTGACGGCATTCTCGACGATGAGACCTACGACTGGGTCGGCGTACTCGAAGCTGTGCGCTCAAGCGGTGGTCGCCCGGTCATTGCCACTGAAGAGCAGGTGCGCGAGGCCCATGCGCTGGCCCATCGAGCCGGCTTCGAGGCAAGCCCGACTGGCACCGCGGGTCTGGCCGGAGTTCTGGCCGCACGCACCGAGATTGGCGATGACGAGCAGATCGTGGTCGTGATGAGCGGTGTGACGCGCTGAGTCCCGCGCGGGGGAGGCGGCTCGACGTCTGCTGCAAACCAACCGCCACCTTGTCGGGCCCCGGACCTTCGTTGTTCTGTCCGAACAGCAAATCTCCGTGCGGGCCCGAGTGGGACCCGCACGGTCTGCGCAGCGGGGTTCCCGGGCGACGAGCCGATCGTCGAAGGTCGAAAGCTGGCGCCCACGGATATGACTTCTCAGGGGAGGAGTACGTCTGTCAAGTCGGCGTCTGGCGGTAGCCTGACCGGATGTCGGAACTCTCCATCTCACATGCGAATGCCGGTGCTCCTCACGCGCTCGAGGGCGGCTTCGATCCGCGATCGGCTGTGTTCGACCGGTTGCTCAAGAACCGTGTCGTGATGCTCGGGTCCGATGTCAACGATGACATCGCCAATCAGATCTGTGCGCAGCTCTTGTATCTCGAAGGCGAGGACCCCAACGCCGACATTTGGCTGTACGTCAACAGCCCCGGTGGTTCGGTCACCGCTGGCATGGCCATCTACGACACGATGCAGTTCGTCGGCTGTGACGTCGCAACGGTGTGCCTCGGGCTCGCCGCATCCATGGGGCAGTTCTTGCTCACAGCGGGCGCAGCAGGCAAACGCTATGTGTTGCCAAATGCCCGCGTCATGATGCACCAGCCGCTTGCGGGCCTCCGTGGTCAGGCCTCGGACATCCAGATCCAGGCTGAGCAGCTCCGGTACACCAAGCAGCGCATGGCCGAGCTCATCGCGTTCCACTCGGGCAAAGAGCTTGAGCAGATCCAGGAAGATTCCGAGCGCGATCGCTGGTTCACCGCCGAAGAGGCGAGGGACTACGGGTTGTGCGACAGCGTCATCTTGAAGCGCGGCGAAATCCTCGGCTGATTTCGCAAGCGGCTGAGTTCAGCTGTCTTGCGCCACGATCGTGAAGACCGGCCCGATGTCCACGGCGCAGTTTGTCTCAAGCCAGCTGTCGATGGCCGCTGCCGACTTTTCGGTTGAGAAAATCGCGGCAAGCGCAGATTGTTCTGACTCGGGATCACCCGGCACCACGGTGCTGGCGGTCTCGTAGGCATCAATCAACTGATCCCACTCGAGCTCGATCGCGATTGGCGCCAGCGCGCCAATCTCGCGATAGAGATTGAGGAACGGCTCGATGTCATCGGTGAACTGCAGGCCGGGCTGCGTAAGCCGTTCGGCGTTCACTTGCACCTCACCACAGAATCGTTCGGCGTCTCCTGCGTCATCGCCGCCGTTGCAGCCTGAGAGCAGCCCAACAGCCAGACACGTCGCCATGACGGGCAAGCGAGTTCGGATGCGGCGTAACACGGGCAGCATTGTCGCACGACGTTCTCCGAAAACCAGGGCGCCCATGAACTCTGTGAGCGCGCTCAGGTATGTTGGCCTTCTCGACGTACTGCTGTTGCGTCGATCGGTCGTGGGGCCCGGTTGTCCCTCCTCATTGTCAGGTGCGGTGCGCCGCGTCACAGAGGAGGCGCCATGTTCGCGTCGATTTCATCCGCCATTGTCGTGGGTGCTCAAGGTCATCCGGTTCGCGTCGAAGTACACGTGGGGCAGGGTCTTCCGGGTTTCTCGATCGGTGGCCGCCCCGACGACTCGGTCCGCGAGGCCCGCGATCGAACCCGTGCAGCGATCCTGAGTTCAGGCTTGCCGTTCCCCAAGATCAAGATCACCGTCAACTTGGCTCCCTCGGGCGACAGAAAAACAGGCGCTGGCCTCGATCTCGCCATCGCAATGGGGATTCTGGCGGCGAGCGAGGTCGTGTCACCGGAATCGATCGAACGCCTCGCATTCATTGGTGAAGTCGGCCTCGATGGTTCGGTTCGAGGCGTTGCGGGCGTGGCGCCCATGGTCGGGGCGCTCGGTGAACTCGATGTTGTTGTGCCGATCGCCAGTGCAGCAGAGGCGGGCGTGGCGGCACTGGGAGCAGTGCGTCTCGTCGCCAATCTTGGTGAGCTGGTTGCCGTGCTCAACGGTCTGATCCCGTGGCCAGATCACAACGTCCCGCAGTCTGAACCAGAACCCGAACGTCTCGCTGACCTCGCCGAGGTGCAAGGCCAGCCAATGGCTCGCCACGCACTCGAGATCGCTGCGGCAGGAGGCCACCACCTCCTGATGGTCGGGCCACCAGGTGCTGGTAAGACAATGTTGGCGTCACGCTTGCCCGGTCTGCTGCCGGTACTCGATCGTGATCAAGCACTCGAAGCAACGATGGTCATTTCCGCTGCCGGTGTTCCGCTGTCGCCCGGCGGATTGGTGACGCGGCCGCCATTCCGGGCTCCCCACCACACCGCCACAAGTGCGGCGCTCATCGGTGGCGGATCGGGCACCGCCCGGCCGGGTGAGGTGTCGTTGGCGCATGCGGGGGCGCTCTTTCTTGACGAGATCGCTGAATTTGCTCCCAAGGTGCTCGACGGTCTGCGCCAACCCCTTGAGGATCGGCGAATCGTCGTGTCGCGTTCAGGAATCAATGCGGTGTTGCCTGCCGATTTTCTGCTTGTTGCTGCGATGAATCCGTGTCCCTGCGGCGGCGGAGCACCGGGGGAGTGCTTGTGTAACCCAACGGAGCTCCATCGCTACGTTCGGCGACTGTCGGGTCCGTTGCTGGATCGATTTGATCTCCGAGTCAACGTGCATCGTCCGAGCGTCGACGATCTCCTCGCTCACGAACCTGCCGAATCGACCGCCGTCGTGGCCGAGCGAGTCCAAGCAGCCCGCGTGCGGGCGCTGAGCCGGCAGGGGTGTCTCAATCGTTCATTGTCTGGTTCACAGTTGGACGAGTTCGCCCCAATCAACGGGCCGGGTCGGGCTGTCCTGCGGCATGAACTCGAAAACGGTCGTCTCAGTGCTCGCGGGTATCACCGGATCCGGCGCGTCGCTCGGTCGATCGCCGATCTGCGCTCGACTTCCAGCGAAGTGGTGGACGACGAGGCTGTGCATCTCGCGCTCGGACTCCGAGCTGCGTTCACGAAAGTGCTGCCGATGGGGCGGGTCGCGTGAGCTCGGACGTGCCTGACGCCGGCTACTTGGCAGCCCTCGCTGGGTTCGATCGCATGACCGTGGGTCGCCTGCGCCATCTGGTGCGCGGGCGACCAGCTCCCGAGGCATACGGCATGGCGGCAGGAACACATCGCCCATCGCCCGCCATTGCGGCAGTGTTCGCGAAAGATTGCACCCTGGCCGAAGCGTGGCGGCAATCAGCCCAGCGGCGCGATCCACGGGAGTGCTGGGAGGCGTCGGTCGCAGCCGGTGTCCGCGTGTTGACTCCTGCAGACCCCTCGGTGCCGCCGCAGCTCTCCACCGATCCGGCGTGCCCGGCGGTGTTGTTCGTACGCGGCAACCTTGGCGCCCTCGATGCTCGACGAGTGGGCATCGTCGGCACTCGCAACGCCACGCAGGCAGGGCGTGCCACGGCCGCTCGTTTCGGCTGTGAATTGGCCGAGGCTGGCGTGGTGGTGCTGTCTGGCCTGGCGCGCGGCATCGATGCAGCTGCTCATCGGGGCGCACTGTCGTGCCCGACGGCGACCCCGGCAGCAGTCGTTGGATGCGGGCTGGATCGGCCGTACCCAAAGCAGAACAGTGACCTGTGGGACGCGATCGCGGCTCGGGGTGTGTTGATCTCCGAGTGGCCGGTCGGCACATCGCCTGATCCGTTTCGGTTTCCACTCCGCAACCGAATCTTGGCGGCGCTTGTCGAGGTGCTTGTCGTTGTCGAGAGCCGTGACCGCGGCGGCAGCCTGATCACGGTGCGCGAAGCCGCCGACCGATCCATTGATGTGATGGCCGTGCCCGGATCGGTGCATAGTCGGGCATCGGAAGGAACGAACAAGCTGTTGGCCGACGGGGCGATCGCGGCCACCGAGACCGCTGACGTCTTGATGGCTCTCGGCCTCGATCATCGCCGAGCCGGACGTGCTCGATTCGATGCGCGCACACCGCTCGCCGGCGTTGACGCCGACGTATATGCCGCCTGTCGCGAGTCGCCACGCACGATTGACGCCATCATGTTGCTCACCGGAGCAGCGATCGGTGAAGCAGCGATGCTCCTCGCCCGCCTCGAAGGGGCGGGATGGCTCATCGAGACCGGTGGCTGGTTCGAAGCCGTCGATGAGTGGGCTGAGCTGGCATGACGAGCATTGGTCGACGACCGCTGGGTGAACCTGGTGCAACCGTGACCCATCCCGAATTTGCCGAGCGGCAGACAATACGATCGCCATGTGGACCAGTGGCGGATCGACGACTTCGCGAGAGCGCTCACGTCGTTGTCCGACAACACGATCACCTCCTACGTCTCCGATCTGCGTTTGTTCGAGACATGGTGCGCACGCAGCGATCTCGTCGACCCGGCGAGCGTCACTCGGACGACCATTCGGCGGTACCTCGCCCATCTCACCACCCGCCAGTTCGCGCGTCGCACGATCGCCCGAAAAATTGCCGCCGTGCGTCGCTACTTCAAGTGGGCCGTGGCCAACAACGTTGCGGAACTCGATCCCACCAGCGGTGTTTCGGTCCCAGCTGGCAGCGGTCGCCTCCCGCGTGTGCTCGACGGCCGCGAAGTCACCGGACTGCTCGAAGCGGGTCCAGATGCCGACGAACCCGAGTGGCGACGGTGTCGCGACGATGCGGTGCTCGAAGTGCTCTACGGATCGGGGGTGCGTGTCAGCGAGCTGTGCGACCTCGACGTGTCGTCACTCGCATTGACGGTTGGTGCTGCCACCGTGTGGGGCAAGGGCGACAAGGAACGCCGCGTTCCGCTCAGCGAGCACGCTGTCCGCTCGCTCCGGCGGTGGATCGACGTGCGCCCCGAGGTGGTCACCGGTGATCAGGGCGATGCGTTGTTTGGTAACGAAGTGGGGAAACGTCTCACGCCACGGGACGTCCGTCGCATCATCGACCGCCGGTCGCCAACGCCGACCCATCCCCATGCGTTACGGCACAGTTTCGCGACGCATCTCCTCGACGGTGGTGCCGACCTGCGAGCCGTACAAGAGCTGTTGGGTCACGCCGATGTGGCCACAACGCAGCGTTACACCCACGTCAGTCGAGAGCGACTCTCTGCTGCCTATCGCGAGGCCCATCCCAGAGCATGAGCATTGTTCCCGAAGACGCAGACCTTCAGATGCAGTGGACGCGGTGGCTCAACCGCCGCAACTCGGCGGCTCGCGATCACCTCATCGTCCACTACTCGCCGTTGGTGAAGTTCGTGGCCGGCCGTGTCGGCGCTGGTCTTCCATCGAGCGTCGACTCTGGCGATCTCATCAGCTCCGGGGTTTTCGGGCTCATGGATGCGATCGAACGTTTCGATACCGGGCACGGGGTCAAGTTCGAAACCTTTGCGGTGCCGCGCATCCGCGGTGCGATCTACGATGGGCTACGCCAACTCGACTGGGTGCCCCGCTCGGTCCGCAGCCGGGCGCGAAGCGTCGAGAAGTCCTTCTCCGAACTCGAACACAAGCTGGGCCGAGGCCCGACCGACGAAGAGCTGGCCGAGCACCTCCGTATCACTCCGGCCGACCTCGCCAAGTGGCTGTCGGCAATCGCGAGCACCACGATCGGGCCACTCGATCGAGCGATCGCCGCAGGAGCCGAGCCGTCGGCACCCGACAACGCGATGTCGGGCTCGCCCACGGCCGTCGTTGAGAATCGCGAGCTCAGCCATGTCATGCGTGTCGAGATCAAGAAGCTCCCGGAGCGCGAGAAGCTGGTGCTGTCGCTCTATTACGACGAAGGCTTGACCTTGTCGGAAATCGGCGAGGTCCTCGGCGTGACCGAAAGCAGAGTCAGCCAGATCCATACCAAGTCGGTGCTGCACCTGCGAGCTCGACTTGGGGCGGCCGGGCTCACCTAACATCGGGCCAGTTCGCTGGCACCAGATGAGACTTCGGGCCGCTGGCCCCATCGACGCCCAGCGTCCATCAGATCACTCCGCCGAGAGGATTTATGATGCAAGGACGCGCCCTGCTCGCCGTTGGCACAGCGATGTCAATACTCACCTTCAGCTTCGGAGCCGTCGCCGAGGCGACTCCCTGCTGGCAGCCGCCGGTTACCGGGCCCATCGTCGACCCGTTCCGGGCGCCGCCGTGTCGATACTGCGCCGGGCATCGGGGTATTGACTTTCGGACTGGCGCGGCGAGTGCCGTTCGATCCGTTGCTGCTGGCAGGGTTGCCTTCAGTGGGCCCGTGGCGGGAACCATCTATGTCGTCGTCGAACACGCCAATGGCTGGAAGTTGACCTATGGCGAGTTGAGCGGTGTGCGAGTCAGGCGTGGTGTCAGCGTTGCGCGCGGCGCGGTACTCGGCACGGCCGACGGCAGATTCCACTTCGGACTTCGAGTGGACGGTCGGTATCGCGACCCCGAGCCTTACCTCGGCCACCTTGTCGGTCGGCCTCGACTCGTCCCAATCGACGGCACGGCCCGACGAAGCGGGCCGACTCCAGTCTGGTCGTGTGCCCGTTGAGCCGCGTGCCGCCGAGGCGTGGTGCAGGGCATCTGGCCCAAGGTGTGGGGCGAATGCAGCGCCGATAGTATTGGTCACGTCGTTTCAACCGAAATGGCACACACTCAAGGTCTCATCGATCAATCAGCGGTCGCCTCGCGGCGCCGATCGGTGGGAAAAACCGCACAAGGAGCACCACATGGCTGTTATCAGCATGCGTCAGATGTTGGAAGCCGGAGCGCACTTCGGCCACCAGACCCGTCGTTGGAACCCCAAGATGAAGCGTTTCATCTTCGGCGAGCGCGCCGGTATCTACATCATCGATCTCGAGCAAACGCTCGGTCGAGTTGAGACGGCCTACGGGTTCGTCCGTGACCTCGTCGCCGGAGGCGGCAACATTCTGTTCGTGGGCACCAAGAAGCAGGCCCAGGACCCGATCAAGAGCTACGCCGATAAGTGCGGGATGCCTTACGTGAACGAGCGCTGGCTCGGCGGCATGCTCACCAACTTCGAAACGATGAGCAAGCGCGTCAACAAGATGCTCGAGTACGAGCGCATGCAGGCCTCGGGCGAGTTTGACGTCATGATCAAGAAGGAAGCACTGCTCCTCGATCGCGAGCTCACCAAGTTGCAGCGCAACCTGGGTGGTCTGCGCAGTCTGAAGAAGGCTCCCGACGCAATCTTCGTGCTCGACACCAACAAGGAACACATCGCTGTCACCGAGGCTCGCAAGCTCGGTATCCCTGTCGTTGCTGTCGTCGACACCAACGTGAATCCTGAAGTGGTGACGTACCCGATCCCCGGCAACGACGACGCGATTCGCTCGAACAGCTTGTTCGCACGCGTGATCGCTGATGCCGTCGCCGAAGGCCGATTCATCGCGAACAAGCGCAACCCCGCGCCTGCCCCGGTTGCTGAGAAGACGCCGGAGCAAGAGGCCGCATTCGAAGCTGCGCAGGCCGCTGCGCGTAACGCAGCTGCTCAGCAGCAGGCCGAGCGCGATGCCAAGCTTGCTGCTGCCAAGGACGCGCCGGTTGCTGAAGCCGCTCCCGCAGCGGCCGAGGCTCCAGCCGAAGCCGTACCTGCAGAGGGAGCGCCAGTGGCTGAGGAAGCCCCTGCTGCCGCTGCGACGCCCGAAGTCGAAACGGAGAGCTGAAGAACATGTCATTCACTGCACAAGACGTCAAGGCGCTCCGCGTCTCTTCCGGCGCCGGCATGATGGACTGCAAGAAAGCCTTGCAGGAAAATGACGGCGACATGGAAGCCTCCAAGACGTGGCTCCGCGAAAAGGGCCTCGCAGCCAGCGCCAAGCGTGAGGATCGCGACGCCACGCAGGGCGTTGTCAGTCTCGTTATCACCGGCAACGTCGGTGCCATCGTCGAACTGAAGTGCGAGACCGACTTCAGCGCTGGTTCAGACCTCTTCAAGGCTGAGGCCGATGCTCTCGTCGCTCTGGTCGCTGAGAAGGGCGTTGAGTCCATCTCCGAGCGTCAGAGTGATCTCGAAGAGCTCAAGGTCACGCTGAAGGAGAACATCAGCATTGGCCAGGTCGCTCGTATCGAAGCTGCCGGCGACAACATCCTCGACAGCTACCAGCACATGCAGGGTGGCCGCGGCGTCAACGGCGTGCTCGTCGAAGTCGCCGGTGGGACGCCCGAGCTTGCCCACGACGTGGCAGTACACATCGCGTTCGCACGCCCGAAGTACCTCAGCCGTGACGATGTGCCGGCCGATGTCGTCGCAGCAGAGCGCGAGACCCTCACCGTCATCACCCGCAACGAAGGGAAGCCCGAAGCGGCACTCGACAAGATTGTCGAAGGCCGCATCGGTGGATTCTTCAAGGATGTGGCACTGCTCGATCAGCCGTACGCCAAGGACGACAAGCAGTCGGTCAGCCAGTTCATTGGCTCCGCATCGATCGTCGCCTTCGCCCAGGTCGAGATCGGTTGATCTGAAGTCCACGGTCAATTTGAACAGCCCCGTTGCGCGTCAAGTACGTTCAGCGGGGCTGTTTCGCGCCCGTACCTGATCCTGACGGAGACCTCAACGATGACTGAACGAGCACAACGTCCGAAATTCAAGCGCATCGTGTTCAAACCTTCGGGTGAGGCGCTTGCAGGCGATTCTGGCAAGGGCCTCGATGGCGCAACGCTTGAGGCCACGGCGAAGGAAATCATCGATCTCCGGCAGAATTTGAACGTCGATGTCGCTGTGGTCGTCGGTGGCGGCAACTTCTGGCGTGGTCGGGAGGGTTCGATGACCGGGATGGACGCAACACAGTCCGACCACATCGGAATGCTCGGCACCGTGATGAACGCGCTGGCGTTGCAGGATGCGCTCGAACGACAGGGCCAAGAGACGCGGGTGCAGTCGGCGATCGAGATGCCGCGCATTGCCGAGGCCTACATCCGCCGTCGGGCTGTTCGGCATCTCGAAAAGGGGCGCGTCGTCATCTTTGCCGCCGGGACGGGTAACCCATTTTTTACGACCGACACAGCGGCTGCGCTGCGCGCCGCCGAGATTGAAGCCGAAGTGTTGATTAAGGGAACGCACTCCGGCGTTGACGGGGTCTACAGCGCAGACCCTCGGACCGATGAGTCCGCGGAGAAGTACGAGCAGGTGAGCTACCTCGAGGTGATGACGAAAGACCTCAAGGTCATGGACGCGACCGCGATCGCCTTCTGCCGCGACAACGACATTCCGATCGTCGTGTTCGACATGTCGAAACCAGGTTCGCTGCGCAGCATCGTGCAAGGCGGCTCCGAAGGCACCTTGGTCAGCGGCTGAGACGCTGCAACCAGTTTCGATGAAAGTCCGCATGGTCCTGCGCCGACCTCTGTCCTGGGTACGATGGTCGACGTGATCGATGACACCCTTCTCGAGGCCATGGACAAGATGGACAAGGCTGTCGAGCACACTCAGACGCAGTTCGGCACGGTCCGAACCGGTCGGGCCAATCCCGGACTCGTCGAGCGCATCAATGTCGACTACTACGGCGCTCCAGTTCCGATTCTGCAGCTCGCTTCGATCTCCGTGCCTGAGGCCCGCCAGTTGCTCATCAAGCCGCATGACCGAACATCGCTCGAGGCCATCGAGAAGGCCATTCGAGAAAGCGACCTGGGTGTGAATCCGAACAACGACGGCATCGCGATTCGTCTGTCGCTGCCGCAGCTGACCGAAGAACGCCGCAAGGAATACGTGAAGGTTGCGAAGAACATGGCCGAGGACGGGCGTATTGTGCTGCGCAACCTGCGGCGCGATGCGCGCAAGGCGATGGAAGCTGAAGAGAAAGATGGTGATGTCTCCGAAGACGAATTGGAGCGCGCCGAGAAAGAACTCGATAAGACCACGAGCGAGCACGTCGACAGGATCGACGCGGCGCTTCACCGAAAAGAAGAAGAACTCCTCGAGATCTGAGGGGCCGGGGGAACAACGATGACCGACGACATTTGGCGACCTGAAGACAATGATTCCGCACGGCGTCGTCCGGGTCGGCTTGAGGCCGAAATGGATGCCTTCGACGACTCCGAGTTTGGTGGCCCGCTCTTTGGCAACACCTCCGAGCAGCAGGTCACACCCGGTCCAGAGGCTGCTGAGGCTCCGCTGTCGAACGACGACTGGCCAGAATCACCGTCCGGTGGATCTGGCCGTCTTCAACTCGACGAGGATGGCACCGGTGCGATGCCGCACTGGACTGAAGACGCCACCGGAGAAGTACCGGCCATTGCCCGTGCTACCCCTGAGGCTGATCCAACCGACGATCTTGACGTCTGGTCCCCGTTCACGTCCGACGCGCCCGTCTGGAAGGAAGGCGACCCGGTCGATACGCCGTCGGGATCGGTCCCGACGGCCCCCTCAGACCCGACCGGTGAGATCTCTTGGGAAGACGCTCCAGTCGAGCCGATTGCGGCAGCCGTCGATGCCGATACTGCTGGAGAGGCCACCGAACTGCACGAGGTCGTGGCCGCAGCACCGCGCGAACCGGCCCGAATCACGATTGGTACCGACCCGTCAGGGATGCCTCGCCGACCCGAGCCGCAGCGCCGGGGCGGTGGCGGTCAGGGCCAACGTCCACCCAGCGCAGGGGGCCCGCCACCCGGTGCCAAGCGTAATCTTCCGGTCGCCATCGCGAGCGGCTTGGTGCTGGCGGCAGTGTTTATCGCTGCTGCGATGTGGCGTCCGCTCGGCGCAATCATCTTTGTCTGCATTCTGCTTGGGCTTGCAGCCATCGAGTACTTCTCCAAGGTCACCGAAAAGGGCTACCGCCCTGCCGTTGCCGCTGGCGTCGTGGCCTGTGTCGCAGCACCGGCCGTTGCTTACTGGGTCGGCGAGAACGGTATTCCGCTGGTCCTGGCGCTGGCATTCTTTGCCGGAGCGATGGGTTTCATCGGCTCTGACTCGATCGAAGTTGGCCCGATGCCCAACATGGCCATCACGATGCTCGGCGTCGTATGGATCGGCGTGCTCGGCTCGTTCGCGGCGCTCATCATTCGTTACTCCAACTTCTTTGGTGGGCTGAGCATCGGTACCGACACCTTGGTGCTGCTCGCCGTGGGCGTGGTTGCCAACGACGTCGGCGCGTACTTCGTCGGCAGTGCGTTCGGGCGGACACCGCTGCGCGGCTGGATCAGCCCCAATAAGTCGGTCGAAGGATTTCTTGGCGGCACCATCTTGACCCTCGTGGTCATGCTGCTCGTCGGGATGCAAGATGCGAGCGACACGTGGTCTGACACCAGCCACCTCCTGATGCTCGGCATCGTCATCTCGATCTTCGCCCCGCTCGGTGATCTCACCGAGAGCATGTTCAAGCGGAACCTCGACGTCAAGGACTTCGGGACGTTGATCAAGGGCCACGGCGGTGTACTTGACCGCTTCGACGGCTTCTTGTTCGCACTGCCTGCCGTCTACTACTTGATGCGCGTTGTCGAGCCGTGGTCACAGCTCGGTTCCTGAGAAGATTGCACCGATGACCGTTGATCCGGTGCGAGTCGCGATTGCTGGCTCAACCGGCTCGATCGGTAGGCAAACGTTTGAGGTCATTCAGGCCGAGAACGATCGCGTCCCCGGCTCCTATGTCGTGACGGGCGTGAGTGTCAACAGCTCAGCGGACGCTGTCGTTGCCCAGGCGGCAGCTTTCGACATCCCCCTCATCGTCGTCGCCGACGAGGCGACACGTTGTGATGTGGCGTCGCGCACATCGGCCGCGGTCGAGGGTGATGCCACGGCATTGATCGCCGACGCGGATGTCGTGGTCAACGGTGTCGTCGGGTTTGCCGGTCTTGAGGTCACCGTGGAGACCCTCAGAGCTGGAAAGCGCCTAGCGCTTGCGAACAAAGAGAGCCTCATTGCTGCGGGCCCTGTGGTCCAGCCGCTCCGATCGACGCCAGGCGCCGAATTGGTGCCAGTCGACAGCGAACACTGTGCGCTCCACCAATGTCTGCGGGCGTCTTTCGAGAGCGATCGTGAGGTCAGTCGGCTGCTCTTGACCGCGAGCGGAGGTCCGTTCCGCGGTCGCACCGCTGATGACCTTGCTGCTGTGACCGTCGAAAATGCGCTGGCGCACCCGACGTGGAGTATGGGTCCGAAGATCACGATCGATTCGAGCACGTTGATGAACAAGGGTCTCGAAGTGATCGAGGCGCACGAGCTGTACGGAACGCCGTATGACCAGATTGAGGTGGTCGTGCACCCTCAATCTGTCGTCCATTCAATGGTCGAGTTCACCGATGGATCAACCATCGCCCAACTCAGTATGCCGACGATGAAGCTGCCGATCGGCTATGCGCTCGGCTACCCGAACCGCATCGCGACACCCTTCGGTCGCATCGATTGGGCCACGTTGGGCTCGCTCGACTTCGAGCCGCCAGATCTTGGCACCTTTCGCTGCTTGCAGCTCGCCTACGACGCTGGACGCTCAGGCGGTACGGCGCCAGCGTGGCTCAGCGCTGCGAACGAGGTGGCAGTTGAGACTTTTCTCACAGGAAATTTGCGATGGAATGAGATTGCTGACGTGTGCGAGGCGGTGTTGGAGCGCCATGATGGTGGGATCCCCCACACCGTCGACGATGTGATCCAAGCGGATCAAGAAGCTCGACGAATTGCCGATGAGGTATTGCAACGATGACTGATCAACTCACACCTCCGAAACCGACTGAAGATGAGCTGTCGCGAGTGGCGAAAGCCAAGAGCGAAATCATGGCGGGTGGCGCCGTCACCGAGAACCTCACCGAGGACGAACTCGCCGGCGGTTGGAGGGGAGCGCTTTCGATGCTTGGCATCGCTGCGCTTTTTGCTTGGCTCGGCTTTGCGAACTTCTGGATCTTCGTGTTCGTGGTGGGTGTCGTTATTTCGATCTTCCTCCACGAACTTGGCCACTACCTCACGGCCCGGTGGACGGGCATGAAGGTCACTCAATTCTTCTTGTTCTTCGGACCCAGACTTTGGAGCTTTCGTCGCGGAGAGACCGAGTACGGCGTTCGGGCGGTGCCGTTGGGGGCCTTCGTTCGCATTATCGGCATGAATCGTATGGACGAGGTCGAGCCAGGTGACGAAGCCCGCACCTACCGACAGAAAAGCTTTCCTCGCCGCCTCTTGGTGATCTCGGCTGGATCGATCATGCACATGCTGATCGCCATCGTGCTGCTGTTCGGTGTGTATGCGATAGCCGGAGAAGAATCATTCAGCGATGGCGCGCGCGTCAGCCAACTGTCCGCCGGTGGACCGGCCGATGGCGCTGGCGTACTGCCCGGTGACATCGTGGTTGCCGTTGATGGCGCAGCCATCGACAGTCCCGCCGAACTCGGCGAGGTAATCCGGACCAACCAGCCGGACGACAGTGTCGTTCTTGGCGTACTCCGCAATGGCGAACTCGTTGCTCTCACGCTCACGCTCGGTGTCAACGACAACGGCGATGCGCTGGCAGGAATCAGCAGCGGATCAGTGTTCGACACCATCGATCACTCGATCCCCGCGGCTGCTGGCAATGCAGTCACTGACATCTTCCCCTTTGCCTGGGAGTCGACCAAGGGTGTCGTGAAGGTGCTCAACCCGGTCAACATCATCAGCCACGTCACCGGAGACAACGAGGACCTGAGCAGCCGCCCGACGACCCTGTACGGAGTGGCTCAGGTCTCGGACGACGTCGGTGAATCCTCCGGCTGGGCAGGAATGATCCTGCTTCTTGCGGTGCTCAACGTCTTCGTCGGCGTGTTCAACATGTTCCCGCTGCTCCCACTCGACGGCGGACACGCTGCCATTGCGGTCTACGAGCGTGTGCGCGAAGCCGGGCGGGGTTCCAAACAGCGATATTTCGCCGACGTCGAGCGACTCATGCCCTTTGCGATGGGGGTGGTCACCGTGCTCGTCATGCTGATGTTTGCTGGCTTGTATCTGGACATCTCGCAGCCGTTGTAGTTCAGCGCTCGAAGCTCGCTGCGCTCGCCTCGCTGTCAGTGGCTTCATGACTCCGAGGTAGTGCTTGCTGGGGGACCCTGTCCGACCGCTGTCTCCATCCACCGCGTATCGTTGACTCCATGCAGGTCACCAGCTCGGTTCCTCGGAAGACCACTCGCCAGATCTCTGTCGGCGACGTCAAGGTCGGTGGCGACGCTCCGATCACCATTCAATCGATGACGATTACGAAGACGGCTGACGTCGAAGGCACGCTGCAGCAGATTTATGCCCTTGCCGCCGCTGGCGCTGACATCGTGCGGTGCACGTGTAACGAGATCGAGGCTGCTGAAGGGCTTGCCCAGATCGTGCCGCGATCACCGGTGCCGATCATCGCTGACATCCATCACCAGTACAAGATGGCAATGGCAGCCATGGAGGCGGGTGTCGACGGTTTGCGTCTGAACCCAGGCAACATCCGCAAGCCGGAACACATCAAGACCGTGGCAGCCGAAGCCAAGGACCGGAACCTCCCGATTCGCATCGGTGTCAACGCCGGTTCGCTCGACCCGAAGCTCTACGAAAAGTACGGTGGTGCCACGCCCGAGGCGATGGTCGAATCAGCCATGACCGAAATCGCTTACTTCGACGAAGTTGGTTTCGACCTCATCAAGATCTCGGTCAAGGCATCGAGTGTGCCGCTCATGGTCGATGCTTATCGCATGCTGTCCGAGGTCACTGACCATCCGCTCCACCTGGGCGTCACCGAAGCCGGTCCGCCGCCGGCCGGCTTGATTAAGGCCACAGCCGGTATTGCCACCCTGCTGCTGGAAGGCATCGGCGACACGATCCGCTACTCGCTCACTGCGGACCCAGTCCAAGAGGCCAAGGCCGGTCGTCAACTCCTCGAAGCTCTGGGACTGCGTGAACGCAAGAATATTGACCTCATTGCCTGCCCGTCGTGCGGCCGCGCTGAAGTCGATGTCATCAAGGTGGCGAATGAGGCAATGGAGGCGTTCGGCGAACGCAAGCTGCCACTTCAAGTCGCCGTGATGGGTTGCGTCGTGAACGGACCGGGCGAGGCGCGCGACGCCGACATCGGTATCGCTGCGGGGAACAAGCGCGGCCATCTGTTCATCAAGGGACAGAACGTCGCCGTCGTGCCCGAGGACGAGATGGTCGATCAACTCGTCGAATGGGCAGAGTTCATCAACGAGCACGGCATCGACGCCGCACTCGAGCGTGCCGACTTGGACAAAGCGCGTCGCGAGGCAGAAAAGGATCGTGCGAAGTTGCTCGAAGAGCAGGGTGACGATGCCAATGCCGCGAGCGAGAAAATCGTGGAGATTCGCAGGAAGGCCTGACCCGGCTGGATGCGGGTGACGCCGTTCAGGTCGAGGTGACGACAAACGTGTCCGCGGATGCGACGAATTCGGTGCTTGGTGCCAGGTAAAGCTGCTCGCCGGCGACGGAGAGAGCGAGTTCGTGGCCCGTCGAGGTGTGGTGTTCCCCGGCGTCGAGCCAGATCAACTGCACACCTGCCTCCGGGAGTTCGTACCGACCGTCGACCACCTGCATGACCGGTTCGGCCAGTGGCGTTGGATCGACGATGTCGAGGAGCAGGTCGATGTCGACATGCTTGACGGTGAGGCCGCCGCGGACGACGTTGTCGCTCGCTTGCATCAGCTCGATGCCAGAACCTCTCAGGTAGCCGTGCAGGTTCCCTGCGGTGAGGTGGAGGGCTTCGCCAGGCAGCAGTGAGACGTGATTGAGGAGCAGTGTCACGGCCACGCTTGGATCGCCGGGATACATGGTGTCCAGCTGCTGCACCCACATCGCTTCGGGCCGATCGCTTGACGCGCACGCCTGCACAGCTGAAGCTGGATCAAGCTCGCCGCGGTACAGGCGATGCATTGCTGTCCCGGCACCCTCGGCTGCCACCACATGGGCGAGATCGTCAGCACCGATTGCCTGCAGCAGTTCGATGGTTCGGGCTTCGGGCCTGACTCCACACAAGGCCTCGAATGGCGTGAGTGCGACGAGGAGTTCGGGCTTGGCATACGGGTCGGCGAACACGCCGCTGTCGAATCCCTCGCGTGCTTGTGCGATGGTGGGGTGTGCTTGCAGCGAGAGCGGTTCGGCCGCGCTGAGGACCTTCAAAAGGTAGGGCAACTCGCCGGTGAGGGTGGTCAGCGGTGATCCATCGGCGAGCTGCGTGGGGCCATTGGGGTGCGTGCCGAGCCATAACTCTGCCCACGGTTGGCCGTCGGGTACGAGCCCCAGGAGTTCTGGCAAGAAGTGCGTATCGCCCCAGGCGTAGTGTTGAACGAACCCCTTGACTGGGCGTCCCGAGGTCACAGGTTGAGTTCGGCGGCGCGGGCGAGGACGCCGGCGCGTTCGGCGCCGATGGTGGTGCTGTCGCCATGGCCGGTGTGGACGACGGTGTGGTCGGGCAGTTCGAGCAGCACGTTGCGGATTGTCGCGAGAATGGTCGGCTCGTCGGAGTAGACGCGGCCGGTAGCGCCAGGCCCGCCGCAGAACAGTGTGTCGCCACTGATAACGGCGCCGGTCGCGACGTCGTGGAAGCAACAGCAGCCCGGGGAGTGTCCGGGCGTGTGCAAGATGCCGAGCTCGTGACCGCCGGCGCTGATCGTGCGGCCCGGCTCGAGTGGGCCATCGAAGTCGTGATCGGGGTGGACGACATCCCAAAGAAATCGGTCGAACTCGTGGAGGAGGATCGGCGCATCAACTGCCTCGCGCAGCGCGACTGCGGCGTTGATGTGATCGTTGTGGCCATGCGTCAACACGATGCCGGTGACGTTGCGGCCGTTGACGGCGTCCAGGATCGGCTGATGATCATGCGCCGCGTCGAAGATCACGACTTCTTTGTCGTCGCCAACCAACCAGATGTTGTTGGTGACCTCCCACTCGCCGCCGTCGAGGGCGAAGATGCCGTCAGTGGTGACCAGCTCGATCGTCACAGCACCACCACGGAGCGGAGCACATCGCCGCGCTCCATCTTGTGAAACGCCTCTTCGACGTCGTCGAGTTTGATGGTCTCCGAGACGAAACCGCCGAGGTCGAGCCGTCCCTGCAGGTAGAGATCGATGAGCATCGGGAAGTCGCGCTCGGGCAAGCAGTCGCCGTACCACGACGACTTGAGCGAGCCGCCACGGCCGAAGATTTCGATGTACGGCAGCTCGATGGTCATCTCGGGATTGGGCACGCCGACGAGCACGACAGTGCCAGCAAGATCGCGCGCCTCGAAGCACTGCTTGTAGACGTCGGGATGGCCAATCGCTTCGATGCACACATCTGCACCGTTGCCGTCGGTCACGGACCGAATGAACTCGACTGGGTCGGTGTTCTTTGAATTGACCATGTGTGTTGCCCCGAACTGCTGAGCCCATTCGAGCTTGCGGTCGTCGATGTCGACGGCAATGATTTTTGATGCTCCGGCGAGCTTGGCGCCAGCTATCGCGGCATCGCCGACGCCACCGCAACCGAAGACGGCAACGCTTTGGCCGCGCGAGACCCCGCCCGTATTGATCGCTGCGCCGATGCCGGCCATGACGCCGCACCCGAGCAGCCCGGCCACGGTGGCCGGCGCTTCGGGGTTGACCTTGGTGCACTGTCCGGAGTGGACGAGCGTCTTCTCGCAGAAGGCGCCGATGCCGAGAGCGGGTGACAGCTCCGTGCCGTCGGTGAGCGTCATTTTCTGCTCAGCGTTGTGTGTGTCGAAGCAGTACTGCGGCTGTCCCCGCTTGCACGCCCGGCAGTTGCCGCACACAGCGCGCCAGTTGAGAATGACAAAATCACCGGGCACAACGTTGGTGACGCCCTCACCGATGGATTCGACGATGCCCGCCGCCTCGTGCCCGAGCAGAAAGGGGAACTCGTCGTTGATTCCACCTTCGCGGTAGTGGAGGTCGGTGTGGCAGACGCCGCAAGCCTGAATGGCGACGACGGCCTCGCCCGGACCGGGATCTGGAATGACGATGGTTTCGAGCGTGACTGGCTCGCCCTTGGCCTTGGCAATAATTCCGCGTACTTCCTGACTCATGGCGCAGACGGTAGCGCAGCGCGCTCAGTCGAGTGGGAACGACAGCTAATCTGCCAACGATGTACGGCGGGCGGTTCTTGCTGCTTCTGGCCGCCGCCGCGTTGACTGCAGCCTGCTCGTCTGATGGGCAGGCCGTCGAGTATCCAGACGGTGTTGCACTCCTTGTGAACGATGGCGACGAAAGTCGAGCCTCGAACACGCTCCTGGCTCCCGCTCTGCTGGTGGTGACTGATGACGGACGGGTGATCTATTCGGCTCCTGCGGGGCAAGCCCGAGCGGGGCTGTTGCTCGCCGATGTGTGGGAGCAATCGCTGACGACAGCGGGCGTCGCCCTCGTTGACGAAGCGGTTGCTCGGGGAGCAGCGCCGGAGGATCTCGCGGCGCTCTCTACCGTCGTTGGCGATGAGCTGGGCGACGTCTCATTCTTCCTCCCAGACCGCTACGACTACGTCGCTCGAGTGTTGGGGCCGGCGCAGGCCTTCTCGGAGTCTGAGAACCCGGTGATCGACTGGCCACAGAACGCGTCGCGGCGGCTTCGAGACGAGGGGTGTTTCTCTCTGCCTGACGTTGAGGTCGGTGAGCTCTTCGAGACCGCAGCAGCGGACAGCGTGTTCGTGGACGACGGCTTCGTCTATGTGGTCAATGCTCGACTGGCGTGGCCAGGCCTGTCCTGCTGACCGGATCGTCAGAACAGTCGGAGCTCGTCGGGTTTCATGCCGCGCAGCTCGTCGTAGTCGACTTCGACCCACGTGAAGCCGCGAGATTCAGCGAGCACCTTGGCTTGCGGTTTGACGACCTGCGCAACGAACACCCCGCGGATGTCGCCGAGCGAGGAGTCGAGCTTCAAGCGCTCGATGTAGCGAGTGAGCTGCTCGACGCCGTCGATCTCGCCGCGTCGTTTGACCTCGACGGCAACGACAATGTCCGCCTCGTCGCGACAGACGAGATCGATTGGTCCGATGGCGGTGGGGTACTCGCGTCGGACGAGCGTGAGTCCGTCCTCAATGGCCGCAGGGCTTGCTGCCAGTAACTCCTGGAGGTGTGCCTCAACGCCATCTTTCTGGAGGCCTGGGTCCGTGCCCAACTCATGGTCGGAATCGCTGAACACCTCGTGGAGTGTGATTGTCAGCGTTTCCTTCTTGGGATTCGTGACAATCCAACGATGACGGCCAGCTGATTCGTTGTGTTCTTCGACCACCTTGTTCGGCGCGTTCATCCAGTTCAGCGGCTTGTAGGCGCCACCGTCAGCATGGATGGCCACGCAGCCGTCGGCTTTGACCATGATCAACCGGTTGGCCTCAGGGAGGTGGGCAGCCAACTTGCCTGCGTAGTCAACGGAACAGCGGGCAATGACCAGGCGCACGGGGTGCGACGCTACCGCATTGATCAGCGAGTCGATTCGACGTGGGCCTGCATGCGCTTCTGGATCAGCGCTCGACGTTCCTGCAGTTCCTTGTACGTGATCGAGTTCACATCGGCTTCGAGGCCCATGCTCGCCTTGACACCATCGAGGTCGAACTCGACGGCGGACGGGTCAACACCGAGTTCGCGCCCCAGCCGTTCTCCATGCTTCTGCGCGAAGAGCATGGAAATGTTTGCCACTTCGCTGAGCAGATCAAGGTCGGGTGCGAGTCGAGCGATGGCGCCGTCGAGAAACACGAGGTTCTTGACGTAGAGCATCAACTCCTTGGGCAGCTTTGCGCCATACCCGAGCAAGGCCTTGACGATTCGCTGGACCTCGGTGACCATCTCTTCGCCGGTGAGCGTGGTCGGGTCGATCACGTCTCGGTCGAGTCGCAGGTCAGAAATGACCGCATCGAGATCTGTGTCGGCAGGAAGCGCACCGAGATCGCGTAACGCTGCCATCTGGCCTTTGACGTCGTTGGTGGTCGCACCCAACATGAGCCGTAAGAAGGCGTTGCGGCGCGGGCCGCTGAGACGACCGACGATGCCATAGTCGAGCAGGGCGGTTCGACCGTCTTCGAGAACGAAGAGGTTGCCGCCGTGGAGGTCGCCGTGGAAGATGCCCTCCACCACGGCTCCTTCCATGAAGGCGACCATCGCAGTACGCACCACGTCTTCGGTGTCGATCCCTGCATCTTGCATGCCAGCGACGTCGTCGAAGTTGAAGCCGTACACCCGCTCCATCACGAGTACTCGGCGCGTGACCAACGTGGGGTGAGGCCGCGGGACGACGTAGCGATCTTGCTCGAGGTCGTGCAGCATTGCCGCAACATCGAGCATGTTGGCCGCTTCCATCCGGAAGTCGAGTTCTTCGACGATCGTCTCGGCGAAAAGTTCGACGAGCGACGGAGGGTTGGCAAGGGCCGCGACCGGGATGCGGCCGACGAGGTGCGGGGCCAGCCAGGCCATGACGCGGAGGTCTTTACGGACGAATTGCGACACCGATGGTCGCTGTACCTTGACGACGACGTTTTCGCCGGTGAGCAGAGTTGCGCCATGGACCTGCGCGATTGAAGCTGCTGCCAGAGCAGTTTCGTCGAACGATGAAAAGACATCCTCGAGTCGAGCGCCCAGGTCTTCTTCGACCGTGCGCCGGACGACATCAAAGGGTTCGGCGGGCACCTGGTCACGGCACTTCTTGAATTCCTCGACCAATTCGGCGGGGAAGAGCCCTTCGCCGGACGAGATGATCTGACCGAGTTTGATGTAGGTCGGCCCGAGGTGCTCCGCAGCCTCACGGAGGCGCTGTGAGATGACGGCTCGGCTTGCCTCTGGTGTGTCGAAAGCGCCACGGCGTTTCTGGATCAACCACGGCACCACAGCGCGACCGAGGCGCGACGACACCGTCAGCACTCGCGACCCTGGTGGCAATCTTGAGGGCTTCGTCAGTTGCGGAACCTCGGCCTGCGCAGCTGCTCGCAGCGTCGCAGCAAGGCCGAGCCAGCGGACGTCGTCGCGCTGGACTTCCCACGGACCGGCCTCGGTGAACGCTGCCCAGGCCCGATCGGCGCCAGCAGTGTGGGCAGTAGTGGAGCCGGAGGCAGTCGACATGACCTCAAGGATGCCGGAAACCTGGGGAATGAGCATCGCTGAGGGTGACGGAATCGTGAGTCAAGCGACACGTCGATCGTGCCGAAACAATGTCATGAGCGCGATCTTCTTCACTGCCGCCGAAGTGTGTGTGCTGTCGGGCTTCGCTGCCGGCCTCTTCCGTAAACGAGCAGTTCTGCGTCCCGGGATTGCTCGAGTTCACCACTGATTGCCGCGCGCCGCCGCACAGCTGCCAACATTGGGCATGGCAGAACGCCCCTTCAACGTGCTCGGTATTCAGCAGATCGCGATCGGAGGTCTTGACAAATCTGCGCTCTCCGGCCTGTGGTCTGGTCTGTTCGGCGTCACCAAAGTGGGTGACTACGTCAGCGAGTCGGAAAACGTCGACGAAGACATCCTCCAGCTGGGGACCGGCCCGCACGCAGTCGAGATCGACCTGATGCAACCGCTCAACCCTGATGTGTCACCGAAGGTGCACGTGCCGACGCTCAATCATGTCGGTCTCTGGATTGACGATCTCGAAGCTGCCGTTGCCTGGTTGAGCGAGCAGGGTATGCGGTTCACGCCGGGCGGAATCCGCAAGGGGGCCTCCGGCCATGATGTGTGTTTCATCCACCCGAAGGGCAACGAAGCGACGCCGCAGTCAGGCGAGGGTGTGTTGATCGAGCTGGTTCAAGCGCCGTCTGATGTGATTGCTGCGCTGTCGTCCTGAGGCTCGGCAATGGTGTCGCCGGTGTCGCCGGTGCCGACCGTCGACGTTTTCCCGAGCGGTGAGGTGAACGCAAGGACGCCGCCCAGTACCAGGCCGACGACCGGAAGGACCACGACCAGGACACTGTCGAATGCGATGACACCGAAGATGATGAAGTCGACGGCGAGGAAAATGCCGAGCAGGAGCCCGAAAATCGGGCCGAGAATGCGCTTCACCATCATGCTGCGGCCTTGCTTCGAGCGGTCCAGGCCAACCCGCCGAGTGCCAATGCGGTTCCGCCCAACGACAACGGGGTGATCGGAGAATCCCAGGGGCTGCCATCGAACGAGACCTTGACCGACCCCTCGCAGAAGATGGCGCCATTCTCATTGTGTACGCCGCTGATGGTGAGTTCGACGTCGCGAGGCAACCAGTCGGAGAGTTCCCAGCTCACCGTGCCCGCCTTTCCGACGCCAGTCACCTCGGGTCCCCATGTCCATTGGTCGTCGAGGGTGATGCTGGGAATCCCAGGCGGCGTCTTGATCTCGACCTTCCCAGAAGCAGGCCGTGTGCCTTCGGCTACGGCGACGGACCCGGTGTAGTTCGCGGAGCCCGTGATTGGGACGACGTAGACGCCGCTGCTGGCATAGGGATCGATGGTGAACCCGCCAGCGATCGTTGCCGATGCGGTGCACTGGCCGGTCGCGTTGGGTGCCAGGGTGGCGTTCGGGTCGAGGACCGAATCGTCACTCTGCGCGAGTGCCACAGATCCCCAGCCAGCCAGGACTGCAACCCCTGCCGTGCCGAGCAGTAGCCGTCTCCAACGCGGTGGGCTCGGAGTGGGTTGCGTGGTGACACCATCGTCGCGGAGCGACAGCGAAGCGTCAACCCCCGGGTTGGGCGGGGCGGCGACTGTCTCGTATCGGAACGGCGCTCAGAGCGAGAAATTCGGGGGACGCTTCTCGCGGAGTGCCGCAATGCCTTCGGCGTATTCGGCGGTTCCCATCGCGACGTCGAGGAGGCGAATCGAGTCGTTGACAGACTGGGCCGGGTCGTGGCGCAGGAGATCATCAGCGATCTGCTGCTTGGTGGTTGCTACAGCGAGTGGTCCGGTTGAGGCTGCGAGGTCGCGGGCATACTGCTGGGCAGCCGCGAGTGAAGCATCACCGTCGGCTTCGACGCCGTTCCAAAGACCCCAGTCGGCGGTGTTAGCCACTGTGACGATGCGCCCTGAGAGCAGGAGATCAGTGGCCCGGGCCACGCCGACGAGTCGCGGTAGCGTCCAGCTCATGCCGTACTCGGCGGGCAGCCCCAGTTTGGGTGCAGCGGTGGTGAGCTTTGCAGCTGCCGCACCGAAACGCAGGTCGGAGAAAAGGGCGAGGGCCAGGCCGACTCCGGCGCAGGCTCCGTTGACGGCCGCGATGATCGGCAGCCGGTAGCCCAACTGCCACGCGAAGTCCGCGTCGAGTCGGTCGCCGCCCCCTGGTTGAGCGACCTCTGGCGGCAGCCCGGTGTCGTAACCGCCTTTATCGACGTGGCCAGCCAGCGCCTCGGAATCGCCACCGACGCAGAAGGCCGGGGGAGTACCGGTGACGACGACGGCACGGACGCCGTTGCGATGTTCGAGGTCGGCCATCACCTGGCGGTACTCGGCGTGCATCTTGCCTGTCCAGGCGTTGTGGCGGTGTGGGCGATGCAACCAGACGGTTGCCACCGGGCCGTCAACCGCCCAGCGAACCGCCGATGCTTCGCCAGCGGCTGGCAAGCCATCGTTCGGTGGGATCGTCGGTGGGATGGTTGGCGGGATGGTTGGCGGGATGGTTGGCGGGTCGGTCATCCCCAGATCGCTTTCAGCACGCCTTCGGCCAACTCGGGGCGGCACACGAAGAAGTCGGGCAGCCAGGGGTCGCGCTCGTTGTACACGAGCGGCGAACCGTCGACTCGGCTCGCGTGGAATCCCGCCGCCATCGCGACGGCAGCGGGCGCGGCAGAATCCCACTGATACATCCCGCCATCGTGCACGTAGATGTCGGCTTCACCCATCACGACGGCCATGGCCTTGGCTCCGGCAGACCCGAGTCGTACTGCATCGCAGCCGAGGCCCTCGGCAACGAGCACCGCCGCATAGGGGGCGCGGCTACGTGATGTGACAAGTCGCGGGCGGTCGCGGACCTGCTCCGGCATTGGGGCGGGTGGGTCGGTGGAGAAGACCAGGTCGACGGCCGGCAGACTGACCGCCGCGGCGCCGAAGTGTGTTCGTTCCCAGAGGGCGACATGCACCGCCCAGTCGTGGCGGCCCGGCTCGCCGTACTCGCGGGTGCCATCGAGCGGGTCGATGATCCACACCCGATCGGCTTCGTAGCGGCGAACGTCTTCGAGACCCTCCTCTGACAGCACCGCGTCATCGGCGCGGTGCGTGTGCAGTTCGCCCGCCAGGTACCGCTGAGCAGCAGCATCGCCAGCATCCCGTACGTCCCAGATCGAGGCACCCGCAGCAAACATTTCGGCGCGCAGCGCGACCAGCAGTTCGCCAGCTTCGACAGCGAGCCGGGTCGCCAACTGGGCATCCGTCTCGGTGACGGGTGGGGCGCTCGGCATCGGAGCATTCTGACTGGTCCGTGTGATCGAAACACCATCGCAATTTCGCGATCAGAATGGCGGGCAACGGCGGTGTCATCGTCGGACATCGCTGCGAGCCGTCCGGAGCCTCCGGGGAGAGGTGGTGCTGGGAGCGGGTGATGACATATCTTGACCGGCGTGAACGGCCTTCGACTGAGCAACTGCACCGGGCGATGACGGGGATGGCGACGGCAAGGCGAGCGCGGTCGTGATGAGGCGGACGCGCAAGGTCCGATACGGCCCGAGCCGGCATCAGGTCGGTGCGTACCGGTCCCCAGAGCGTCGGGAAACAGGCCGCCCAGCGGCACCAACGATCGTGCTCCTCCATGGTGGATCGTGGAGTTGGCCCTACAACCGGTGGGTGATGTGGCTGCTCGCGCGTGACGTGACTCGACGGGGCTGGGGGCTGTTCAACGTCGACTATCGCCGCGTGGGTCGCCTCGGAGGAGGCGGCGGCTGGCCCGAGACCTTCGACGATGCCCGGACTGCCATCGAGTTGATCACAGACAACATGTCGGGGCTGGATCTCGATGCAGATCGAGTCGTGGTCGTCGGGCATTCCGCTGGGGGCCACCTGGCCCTCATCGGGTCAGCGACCGCAAACATTGCTCCGGCGCTCGCTGTGTCGATGGCTGGCCCCACCGATCTCGAACGCATGTGGTCGAACGGCTCCCAGCCGGTCCGGGACCTCACCGCTCGCGCTCCGGAATCCAGCCGGTGGTCAACCACGTCACCAATCCACATGCTTCCGCTCGATGTACCGACCCTCTGCGTCCACGGCCAGGCCGACACCACGGTGCACCCGAGGCACTCGACTGCATTCGTCGAGGCAGCGCGATCCGCCGGCGATGTAGCGGATGCGGTGCTGGTGCCGGGCGAAACGCACAAGGACGCGCTCAAGCCGACTTCGGCAATTTGGGCGGTGGTGGTCAGCGCGATTCTCGATCGGTTTGAATCAAATACTCACGTTTGAGTCAACCGAGATGGTGGTGGCGCAGACTTGACGTCGACGTCGACGTCGACGTCGCGGCCAACAGGCTCAGTTCAGCTTCTTGTACTTAATGCGGTGGGGCTGATCGGCGCTGGAGCCGAGTTCTTGCTTGCGCCGCATTTCGTACTCGCTGAAGTTGCCTTCGAACCAGCGCACCTGACTGTCGCCCTCGAACGCGAGGACGTGGGTGGCGATGCGGTCGAGGAACCAGCGATCGTGGGAGATGACCACCGCGCACCCGGGGAACGACTCGAGGCCGGACTCGAGCGCCCGGAGCGTGTCGACGTCGAGGTCATTGGTCGGTTCGTCGAGCAGCAGCACATTGCCGCCCGATTTCAACAGCTTCGCGAGGTGGACCCTGTTGCGCTCGCCACCGGACAGATCTCCGACGCGCTTGCCGTGGTCGGTGCCCTTGAAGTTGAAGCTCGACACGTACGCGCGGCCGTGGATTTCACGACCACCGACTTCGAGCACTTCACCGCCGCCGGTGATCTCGTCATAGACGGTTGCGTCGGCGTCGAGGTCGTCGCGGTCCTGGTCGACGTAGCTGAGGTCGACGGTGTCGCCGATCTTGATGGAGCCGGAATCAGGTTCTTCGCGGCCGGCGAGCATCTTGAACAGGGTCGACTTGCCGGCGCCATTCGGGCCGATGATGCCGACGATGCCGGCAGGTGGGAGCGAGAACGACAGATCGTCGATCAGGAGACGATCACCGAAGCCCTTACTCAGTCCTTCGACCTCGATGACTTGGTCGCCGAGACGACGACCGGCAGGGATCGTGATCTGCAGCTTTGAGTCCTGCGTCTCGGCTGCCTTAGCCTCAGCATGCAGCTTTTCGTATGCCGCGAGACGGGCCTTGCCCTTTGCCTGACGTCCCTTTTGGCCCATCCGGACCCACTCGAGCTCACGCTCCAACGTGCGCTGACGAACCTCGTTGCCGCGCTCTTCACGAACGAGGCGGTCATGCTTCTGCTCAAGCCAGCTCGAGTAGTTGCCCTCAAACGGGATGCCGCGGCCGCGGTCGAGTTCGAGGATCCACTGGGCCACGTTGTCGAGGAAGTAACGGTCGTGGGTGATGGCGACCACGGTGCCTGCGTAGTCGCCGAGGAAACGTTCGAGCCAGTCGACTGACTCGGCATCGAGATGGTTGGTCGGCTCGTCGAGCAGCAGCAGGTCTGGCTGCGACAGCAGAAGGCGACACAGAGCAACTCGGCGGCGCTCGCCACCCGATAGCACGGTGACGTCGGCATCATCGGGTGGGCAACGCAAGGCGTCCATCGCGATTTCGACGTTGCGATCGAGGCTCCACGCGTCGGTCGCGGCGATCTTGTCTTCGAGCGCGGCCTGCTGCTTGCCGATCTTGTCGTAGTCGGCGTCTGGGTCGGCCCATTTCGCCATCACGGCGTTGTAATCGTCGATGATCGACTGGACTTCGGCGACGCCATCCATCACATTGCCGCGGACGGTCTTGTCAGGGTCGAGTTGTGGCTCTTGGGCTAGGTAGCCGACGGTGTGGCCAGCGGTGAGGCGAGCTTCGCCCTGAAAGCCGTCGTCGAGGCCAGCCATGATCTTGAGCAGCGACGACTTGCCCGCGCCGTTACTGCCGAGCACACCGATCTTGACGCCGGGATAGAAGGAGAGCGAGATGTTCTCGAGGACCGTTTTGTCCGGGGGGTAGACCCGCTTCAGCTTGTAGGCCTGATAGATGAACTCGTGCGCCATAGGTGCGCAGGCTACCGACGCCGGTCAGTCGTTGGCGGCGACCCCGACGCCACTCGAGCTGAACGGAACTGGACGTGTCCGGCCGGTCAGCCTTGGAGTCGCGCGACGGTTTCGGCAAAGCCGCGCACGGTCTCGGCGACGATGTCGGCAACCGATTCGACCGACTCGATGCGCCCGGCAACTTGGCCCGACAGTGCGATTGCGGCGTTCATGTCGCCACCGAAGTACAGGTCGAGGGCGTTGCCGAAGTCGCCGAATACGTTGTGCTCGACGTCGACGAGCGCCTCCGTCTTCTCGGTGCGGAGCGCACGGAGCGCAGGGGAGTGACGCTGATTGAGGAACAGCGTGTCGGTCTCGCGCGCTTCGATGATCGCCTGCTTCCAGTTGTGGTGGACCGGTGACTCAGCCGCTGAGACCATCCTCGTGCCCATCTGAACTCCTTCGGCACCAAGCGCAAAGGCAGCGGCCATCGTCGGGCCATCGGTGATGCCTCCAGCGGCGATGATGGGGACATCGACCTTCGACCGGATCAAAGGAAGCAGGACCATGGTCGCGACGGGAGTCGGTGACTTGAAGCCTCCCCCCTCGCCGCCCTCAACAACCAGGCCGTCGACTCCCGCGTCGACTGCCTTGAGCGCAGCTGCGAGCGTCGGCACCACGTGGTACACGGTGAGTCCGGCTGCTTTCAGAATCCCGGTGTACTTCGTCGGTGAGCCGGCCGAGGTGGTGACGAACTTGACGCCTTGGTCGATGACGAACTCGGCGATGGCCGGGTCCCGCACGAAGGCCTGCGCGATGTTGACGCCGAACGGCTTGTCGGTGAGATCGCGCATCTTGCGGATCTCGTCCTTGACTGCGTCGAGTTCCCCCGACGAGGTCTCGATGATGCCGCAGGCACCAGTCGCTGACATGGCCGACGCAAGTTGTGACCGGGCGATCCAGCCCATGGGGGCCTGCACGATTGGGATCTCGACGCCGAGATCCCGGGTCACGCGGTTGTCGAAAGCGGCGGGGCGAGTGATGTCGAAGGTCACCGAGCCATCTTGGTCAGCGGCCGTCGCTCGCATGAAGTCGAAGCGGTCGTCGCAACCACGCTGCCGAGGCTTGCCTGGGCTACGTTCGGCTCATGACGTCACTTCCGATTGCACCATTCGGCAAGACCGGACACGACTCGACGCGCGTGATTTTCGGTGCCGCCGCCCTTGGTGCGATGAGTCAAGCGCGCGCCGATGCAACGATGGCGTCGGTCAGTGAGTGGGGGATCAACCACATCGATACTGCAGCCTCGTACGGCGCCTCGGAAGACCGACTGAAGCCCTGGCTGGCAGAGCATCGCTCGGAGGTCTTTCTGGCAACGAAGACGGGGCGCCGCAGCGGTGCCGGTGCACGTGCCGAACTCGAAAAGTCGCTCGATCGAATGGGCGTTGACCACATCGACCTGGTGCAACTCCACAACCTCGTCGAAGAAGACGAGTGGGGACGCGCTCATGCACCGGGCGGTGCTGTCGAAGCGCTCGCAACCGCGCAGGAGGAAGGGCTGATCTCCCATGTCGGCATCACCGGCCACGGGTTGCGTATCGCCGGGATGCACCTGCGCAGTCTCGAACGGTTCGACTTCGCCTCGGTGCTGCTGCCGGTCAACTTTGTGCTGCTGGACAACCCGGCGTACCGCGCTGATGTCGAGGCGCTTCTCGAATTGTGTTCCGAGCGTGAGGTAGCGGTGCAGACGATCAAGGCCATTGCTCGCGGCCGGTGGTCAGACGGTGCGACCTCCGGGCCTGGAAAGTTCAGTTGGTATGACCCACTGACCGATCCTGAGCCGATCAGCCGGGCCGTTCGCTATGTGCTGTCACATTCGCAGATGTTCCTCAATACGACGAGTGATGCACGGCTGCTGCCGATGGTCGTCGCCGCAGCGTCAGGCAATCTCGTCGCGCCGAGCGCCGACGAGTTGCGTGCTGACGTCGCCGAGCAGGGCATCACGCCCTTGTTCGACGACGACGTGCTCGAACGAATCTGAGGGCTCAGTCCGCCGCAGGCGCCTTGCGTACCGGGCCGCGACGCTCGGTGATGTCGGCGTACTTGGCAACGATTTCCTTGATTGTCTGGCCTTCGAGCTCATCGTTGATGCAGAGCCCGTCCGCAATCTCGAGGAGGGCTTCGCGGTGCGTGCTGACCATCTCAGCCGCTCGGTCGGCCCCAACGGTCATGAACCCCTCGGCTGCCTCGCGGCTCGCGTCGTCGGCCAAGACCTTGGCGACCAGGTTGGCCGCAGTCGGCATTGCTGCAGCCTCGAGGCTGAGCAATCCGGGCCCGTTGCCGAGCTGACCGACGAGCTGTGCCGCGATGTTGGTGGCAAGTGCCAGGTCGGAAGAGATCCCGCTACTCGCTTCGCCGTATTCCTGAATCTCTGCAGCGCGCCCGGCAAGCGCCACGGCAATGAGGGCCCGAGCATCACCCGGCGTTTTGAGGAATCGTTCTTCCAAATCGCCGTGGGCAACCAAGCCGAGCGCCGATGAGCGCCGCAGAATCGAGGCCATCTTCACATCGCGACGAGTGAGCACAGCGGTGAGTGCGTGACCGGCCTCGTGAATGGCGATACGCCGACGCTCGTCGGGGTGATAGCCCATCTCCTGAGCGACGCCGACTTCGGTGACCAGTTGCGCTTGCAATACGTCCTTGGTCTGCATCGAGGTACGACCGGTTCGCAGTGCAATGATCAATGCTTCGTCGAGGAGCTTCTCGATTCGAACTGGGGTGTAGCCCGCTGTCAGGTCGGCGATGAGTTCCGACGTCACCTCGGCGTCGTGATTCTTGCGGGCCAGGTAGTACTCGGCGATGTCGACACGGTCGGTTCGAGGAGGCAGCGTGAATCCAATGACCCGGTCGAAACGGCCGGGTCGCATCAGCGCGGGGTCGAGGTCTGCTGCGCGGTTGGTTGCCGCGACGATCAGCACGTTTTCTTCCTTGTGCACCGGACGCTTGCGCTGACGGTGCGCCGGCATGAACTTGTTCCACCAGTCGATCAGCTTGGCCCGAAACTTCTCGCCGCCGGTCGGCAGGTCGAAGCTCTGCATCTGAACGAGCAGCTCGTTGACGATGCCGACGCTTCCTTCGCGCATTGAGCTGACGCCCATGCCGGAGCGGGCGCCGCCGATGGCGTCAAATTCTTCGATGTAACCGATGGCGCCGCCCTCTTCGCGAGCGAGTTTTCTGAGGCTCTTGAAGAACGAGCGGATCTTTTTGTTGGTCTGGCCGTAGTACATCGACTGGAACTCACTTGCCGACACGAACAAGAACGGCACTCCGGCCTCGGCCGCCATCGCCTTTGCCAAGTAGGTCTTGCCGGTTCCCGGAGGCCCTTCGAAGAGCACGCCGCGGCGGGCGGTGCCGCCCATCTCGCTTTTGAACGTCTCGCTCATCAGGAACAGGTTGAGGCTGTCGATTGCCTCACGTTTGGTCTGTTCTGCGCCGACCACATCATCGAGTCGAATTTTGGAGTCGCTGGCCCGCAGCACGGTGTGTGGCGAGCGGCCGGTGGTGAGGAGCGGGATGAGGATGACTGCGCCGAGCACCGAAATGAGGCCGACGGCGATGATGATCTCGGGCGAACCCGTGAGCCAGGCCGGGATACCGGGGCGAATGGGGTTGTCGGTGATCAAGCGATACAGAAGGAATGAGAAGACCACGGAGAAGATGACGAGCGGGCGGCGTAGGCGTCGCTGCCTGGTTCGTTCCCGATTTGTTGAGGCGTCAATGTCGCCACCGCTCACCATTTGGCCTGCAGACATCTGGGTCAAATCCATCGAACCGAACGTAGTGTTCGACCACTGCGCTCGGCCAGGGTGAAACAGTCAAGTGTTGTTCAAGTCGCTCCGGCCGCCGTCACCCGATGTCCGGCACGACCTCGCGGCGGGTGAGCTTCGAACGATGGTTCTCGTCGATCTTGACGAAGCCCAGTATCAGCGCCGAAGCAGCGGCAAGTGAGTGCGCGACGGTTTCCGCCTGCGTGATGAGTGCGGTATCGCATTGAGATGAGAGGGGGTGAAGCCAGGGAGGTAACCTGCAGGCCGTGTCAGTACCAGCCGATCAAGCGCAGAGTTCAGGATTCGGAGCCAACTCGTGGCTCGTCGAGGAGATGTACGAGCGATTCGTGGCCGATCCCGGCGCCGTGAGCGAGTCATGGCAGGAATTCTTCGCTGACTATCACTCCCAAGCCCCGAGCGTGGCCGCCGCTGCTGCTGCATCACCCCAGGTCAAGGCCAATGCCGAGGTGCATGGCGTGGCCGCCGAGACGCTGCCGGCACCCGCGCCAGCGGCGGCGCCAACAGCTGCGCCCGCTCCGGCAGCAACAAATGGTGCGCTGGCAAGTGCCGAGCCTGTTGAGGAACCGGGAAAACCGATCCGCGGCGCAGGTGCGGCCATTGCTCGCAACATGGAGGCCAGCCTCACGGTTCCGACCGCAACCAGCTTCCGCAACGTCCCTGCCAAGCTGCTTGAAGTCAACCGCAAGGTCATTAACGGTTTCAGGGCGCGTTCGGGCCAGACCAAAATCAGCTTTACCCACCTCATCGGCTGGGCGATTGTGCGGGCCATCGCCGACGCAGTGCCAGCGATGAAGAACACCTACGTCCTGGGCGAAGATGGCAAGCCACGCCTCATCGTGAATGATCACGTCAACATGAGTCTCGCTGTTGACGTCGAGAAGAAGGACGGTAGCCGGACGCTGTTGGTCCCCGTACTGCGCGACTGCGACCTGCTCGATTTCAACGGGTTTCTTGCGGCGTACGAGGAAGTCATCCGCAAGGTCAAGGGGAACAAGCTCACCGTCGACGACTTCCAGGGTGCAAACATCAGCCTCACCAACCCGGGGGGCATCGGTACCGTGCAGTCCGTCCCGCGACTCATGCCGGGCCAGGGCGTCATCGTCGGCGTCGGCTCGATCGATTACCCGGCCGAGTTCGAAGGTGCCGACACGCGCAACCTTTCGTCACTTGGCGTCAGCAAGGTCGTCACGGTCACCAGCACCTACGACCACCGGATTGTCCAAGGCGCCGAGTCGGGTCTGTTCCTGAAGCGCGTGCACGAACTGCTGCTCGGCGACCACAACTTCTACGACGACATTTTCGCTTCGCTCGACATGCCATACGAGGCTGTGAAGTGGCGGCCAGACACCAGCGCGATGAATCGCGAAGAGACGATGCTGGCAAAGCAGATGGCTGTCGCCAAGCTGATTCGCGTGCACCGCGTGCGCGGCCATCGCATTGCGGACCTTGACCCGCTGCGGTGGAAAGAGCCGCACATGCCGCGCGAGCTCGATCCGGCCACCTACGGGCTCACGATCTGGGACCTTGACCGCGAGTTCCTCACTGACGGTGTGGGCGGGGTCGACAAGATGCGCCTCGGTGACTTGCTCGGCGTGCTGCGTGATGCGTACTGCCGCACCATCGGCGTCGAGTACATGCACATTCAGAGCACGGACGAGCAACAGTGGGTCCAGGAGCGCGTCGAAAATGGCTACGAGCAGCCGACCAAAGACGAAAAGCACCGCATCCTCGAACGTTTGAACGCAGCAGAGTCGTTCGAGAAGTTCCTCGCCACGAAGTACGTCGGTACCAAGCGGTTCGGTATCGAAGGCGCCGAGTCGGCCATTCCGATCCTTGACGAAATTCTCAGCCATGCTGCCGACGACGGACTCGATTCGGCCGTGATGGGAATGGCGCACCGTGGACGGCTCAATGTGCTGTCGAACATCATGGGCAAGGACTACGAGGCCATCTTCTCCGAATTCGAGGGCCATCTCGACCCGTCGTCGGTGCAAGGGTCCGGCGACGTCAAGTACCACCTCGGCATCAAGGGCAAGTATGTCAGCCGTTCGGGAGCGGACATCTCGGTCGAGCTCGCCGCCAACCCGAGCCACCTTGAGACCGTCGACCCGATCGTGATGGGGATGGTTCGCGCCAAGCAAGACCAGATCGACCCGCCGGGCTCGTATCCCGTGCTGCCGTTGCTGATCCACGGCGATGCGGCGTTCGCCGGCCAGGGTGTCGTCGCTGAATGTCTGGCGATGAGCGACATCGGCGGGTACCGGATCGGTGGCACGATCCACCTCATCATCAACAACCAGATCGGCTTCACCACGGCACCGCAGTTCGCTCGATCTTCGATCTACTGCTCCGACGTCGCGAAGACAGTCCAGGCGCCGATCTTTCATGTCAACGGTGATGACCCCGAGGCCTGCGTCAAAGTTGCTCGGCTTGCGTGGGACTATCGCCAGCGCTTTCACAAAGACGTCGTCATCGACATGGTTTGCTACCGCCGCCACGGCCACAACGAGGGCGACGATCCGAGCTACACCCAGCCGCTCATGTACAAGGCCATCAGTGATCGGCGAAGCGTCCGCAAGCTCTACGTCGAAACGCTGGTGCGGCGGGGTGACATCACCATCGAAGAGGCCGAGCAAGCGCTCAGCGACTTTCATGGCAAGCTCCAGACCGCCCTTGATGAGACCCGTTCGCAGGACCCCGGCGACGTCAAGGCGGCCCGTCCGCCGAAGCCTGTCGGTGTGCTGCCGCACATTCCGACCGGAGTCGAGCGGTCGAGGTTGGACGAGATCTTCGCCAAGCTCACCGATTATCCCGAGGGCTTTACCGTTCACCCGAAGCTGGCAAAGCAGTTCGATACGCGGGCCAAGATGTACGCCGACGGTGATGTGGACTGGGCGCTTGCCGAAGCAATGGCGTACGGCTCGCTTGTGCAAGAGGGCCAACCGGTCCGACTGACCGGCGAAGATTCGCGGCGTGGCACCTTTAGCCACCGCCATGCGGCGCTGATCGACTACGAGAACGGCGATGCGTGGATCCCGCTCGACAATCTCGAGAGCGCCGACGCCAAGTTCTGGGTGTTCGATTCGTTGCTTTCCGAGTACGCCGCGCTGGGCTACGAGTACGGCTACAGCCACGCCAACCGCGAAGCACTCGTTGTCTGGGAGGCGCAGTTCGGTGACTTCATCAATGGCGCCCAGATCATCATCGACCAGTACATCGTTGCGGCTGAAGACAAGTGGAACCAGCAGAATGGCGTCGTCCTCCTGCTGCCACATGGCTATGAAGGCCAAGGTCCCGAGCACAGCTCGGCGCGCATCGAACGCTTCCTCACGCTCGCAGCGGAAGACAACATGCAGGTGGTCAATACCACCACCGCAGCAAACTTCTTCCACCTTCTGCGTCGTCAGGTCCACTCCGAACGACACACGCCACTCATCGTGTTCTCACCGAAATCTGGCCTGCGCCTGAAGCAGACGCGTTCACACATCGACGAGCTCACCTCAGGTTCGTTCCAAGAGGTCCTCGACGACCCGGGCGATCTCGATGCGAACGCTGTGCGGCGTATCGTGTTCTGCTCAGGCAAGGTGGCGTGGGATGCAATCGCTGAGCGCGACAAGCGCAATGAGCCGGTCGCTGTGGTCCGTATCGAGCAGCTCTACCCGCTGCCGACCGAGCAGATGCTGGCCATTCTGAGGAAGTATCCCAACGCGACGGAATTGCGTTGGCTCCAAGAAGAGCCCGAGAACATGGGTGCCTGGAACTTCATCGAGCACAACACATGGCGGGTCAAGGACCAAGGTTATGACCTGCGTCATGTGGCCCGAGTGGCGTCCGGCAGCCCGGCCACCGGTAGCAAGGCGATCCACGACCAAGAGCTTGCGCAGCTCATGGACGAAATGTTTGCTCCCTCCGAGGACTGATCCGTCAGTCTTTCAGAGGTATTCCGAGGATCGTTGTGAGCTCGTCCAAAGCCGGTCCGGGCTTGCCGACCTTGATCGTCTGCATGCCCATCGCCCGTGCCGGCTTCAAGTTGATGCCGAGGTCGTCGAGGAAGACACACTCATTCGGCTCGACTCCGGCGAGCTCACACGCGATTTCGTAGAATCGGGGTTCGGGCTTACGCACCCCGACCTTGCTCGACTCGACCACATGGTCGAACTTTGCCATGACCTGTGCGACATCTGGACGCTTGGTGGCGCCCGTGTCGTCAGAGACCACATTGTTTGTGAGGCAGGCCGTGATGTAGCCAGCAGCGATGACCGCGTCAAGAGCGGCTTCCATCTCGGGCCGCACCGATCCTGACAGGAGGGCGAGGATGTCGGCTCCTGGGATGCGGTGGCCAAGGGCCATTGACTCGGTGGCAAACAGCGTGTCGAATTCGCCTGGGTCGATGTCGTTTCTCTCGAGGAGCGCCCATGCATTCGTGTCCGGGTTGTGCGTGTTGACCGACCGGATGAAGTCGGCCGGGAGGCCGTGCGCCTCCTCGTAGTCGTTGAACGCATCGAACGGACTCGTCAGAATCACGCCGCCAAAATCCCAGAGAACCGCTCGCACCATGGTCGGGGAGCCTACGATGGAGATGTACGAAGTCTCGACTCGGCTTCGGGTCACCTGGTGCGAACACGGCCGGTGCCCGTCGCGATGTCGAATCCCTCGCACGGTCGCCCGCTCGGCGACCCGGAGGCCCGAACTTGTCGGGCCCCGTTCACAGGAACGAGACAACTGAATCATGAACGCCAGCAAGGGACCCGCCCACGTCGTGGTCGACGGGTCCAACCTCGCAACCGAAGGCCGGTCGATGCCGAGCCTGAAGCAACTCAGTGAAGCCGTGATGAGCTTCATGGAAGAGAACCCCGATACCGAGATCACGGTGGTGGTCGATGCGACGTTTGGTCACCGCATCGACAAGAAGGAATCCAAGGAGTTCGAGGAAGGCATCTCGAACAACGAACTGGTCGCCCCGCCAGCGGGTGCCGTCGGACGCGGCGACGCCTTCGTCCTGGGCATCGCCGACAAGGCTGGCTCGACTGTCCTCTCGAACGACTCCTTCCAGGAGTTTCACGGCGATTACGACTGGCTCTTCGACGAAGGTCGACTGATCGGCGGCAAACCGGTCCCGCATGTCGGTTGGGTCTGGGTGGCACGTACCCCGGTGCGCGGGCCGGTCAGCCGGAAGGCCACCCGTGGGTCGGGGAGCTCGGGTGCCGGCTCGGGTCGCGGTCGGGGTGGTCGGAGTCGCAGTCGCAAGCAAGAAGAAGAGGGCACCGCTCGCGTCGGGAGTCCCGAGGCGAACGCTCCGATGCCCGTTCCGAAGAGCCCGCCGCCCTCCGCCAAGAAGCAGGTGGCCAAGCAGGCTGAACCGAAGCAGCAGCAGGAAAGGCGCCCGTCGCGTGGCGGGGACCCGGTCAATGAATTGCTGCCGTTCCTTGAGTTTGTCGAGCATCACCCGGTGGGAACCAGCGTCACGGGCGTCGTCGACTCCTATTCGTCGCACGGCGCGTACATCGTGATTGGCGACGACGCACGTGGGTACATCCCGCTGCGAATGATGGCCGAACCGACGCCGCGGAGCGCGAAGTCAATCATGAAGGTCGGCGATTCGGTGACGGCAATTGTGGTGAGCTTCAACGGCAGTCGGCGCAGCATTGATTGTGCTCTCCCCGATATGGCCGAGGCGGCGATCACCGAGGCTGAAGCAGACCAGGCCAGAGAAGACGCCGAGGAGATCGACGGGGCCGCAGCGCCCGAAGCGGCTCCTGCCAAGCAGACCTCGAATCGAAGAACGGCGGCTGTGAAGAAGACTCCTGCAAAGAAAGCGGTAGCGAAAAAGGTGCCAGCGAAAAAGGTGCCAGCGAAGAAGGCGGGAGCGAAGAAAACTGCCGCCAAGCAGGCTGCAACGCCCAGTGCTGGCACCGTCGAGCGGATTCCCGCCAAGAAGACTCCAATCAAGCAGGCGCCAGCGAAGAAGGTGCCGGCCAAGAAGACTCCAATCAAGCAGGCGCCAGCGAAGAGGGTGCCGGCCAAGAAGGCCGCAGCGAAGCAGGCGCCAGCGAAGAAGGTGCCGGCCAAGAAGACCGCAGCCAAGAAGACCGCAGCCAAGAAGACCGCAGCGAAGAAGGTGCCGGCCAAGAAGACCGCAGCGAAGCGGGTGCCAGCGAAGAAGGTGCCCGCCAACAAGGCAGCAGCAGCCAAGAAAATGCCAGCGAAGAAGGTGCCCGCCAAGAAGAAAGCTGCCGCGAAGAAGGCCACTGCGAAGAAGGAATCCTGACGATGCGTATTGTCACGTGGAACGTCAACTCACTGCGCGCCCGTCAGGAACGTGTCGAGGCCTGGCTTGAGGAGGTGCAACCCGACGTCCTCCTGATTCAGGAGACGAAGCTTGCTGATGACGCCTTCCCAACTCTTGCTTTCGAGGCAATGGGGTATACGTGCGCCCATCATGGCCAAGGCCAATGGAACGGTGTCGCCATTCTGTCGAAGGTCGGCCTCACCGACGTGGTGTCAAATTTCGCTGACGGCATCGAACCCGACCCCGATGCTCGCATCATCACCGCAACCTGCGGCGGCGTCCGGGTCGCCAGTGTCTACGTGCCGAACGGCCGGTCGCTCGACGACGATCACTACACCTACAAGCTCGACTGGCTCGGTCGCCTGAAGCAGCACCTCGACGCGGATACCTCTCCGGATCAGGACGTCATCATTGGCGGCGACTACAACATCGCTCCCGATGACCGAGACGTGCCTGATCCGGCGAAGCTTGAAGGAGCGACGCACGTCAGTCAAGCTGAGCGGGATCGTCTGACTGAACTCGAGGCATGGGGACTGACCGATGCCTTCCGTCATTTTCATGACGGCGACAGGATGTACTCCTGGTGGGACTATCGCGGTGGCGATTTCCACCAAGGTCGTGGCATGCGGATCGACCTGTTGATGTGCAGTTCATCCGTCATCGAGCGCGCCAACTGGTGCGTTGTCGACCGCAATGCGCGCAAGGGCAAGTCGCCCAGCGATCACGCACCCGTCATGGTCGATATCGACTGACTGACGAGCGGCAGGATCTGATCTGCCAATCGAGCGGCCATGATGGGGCCGAACGAGGTGATGGCCTCCAACTCGGCCACGGTCGTCGGCTTACTCCTGGCGATCGAATTGAGATCGCGGTCGCTGCACAACTGCGACGGCAGCACGTCAGCCTGGCGGGCTGCTTCGTCGCGCCACGTACGGAGCGCGGCCAGCGTCGGGTCGACCCGCGCTCGTCGCCGCCTCCGAAGCTCACCGGGCAGGGGAGCAGCCACGGGTTCGGCAAGGTCGAGATCGATCACGAACGGGCTCGGCGTGCGGGCATACCCGCCACGACGTTCCGCTCGGGTGAGCACCAATCGGTCAGATGCCCGCGTGGCTGCGACGTACAGCAGGCGAGCCTCCTCAGCCTTGGCCTCGTTGGTGGTTGCTGACTTATGCGGGACCAAGCTTGACTCGACACCGGTGACGAACACCGTGTGCCATTCGCGGCCCTTCGATGCATGGAACGACAAGAGGTCGACGCCGCCATTTGACTCGTCATCAAACGGATTGGTCATTGCAACCCAGGCCCTGAATCCGGCGCCATCGCCGAGTTGCTGATCGCGCAGGTAGTCGAGCAGCGTGGCCGCCACCCGCCGCTCGGCTTCGAGGTCTTCGACGGCTTTGTCAGCGCGGGCTGCGGCCCGCTTGTCTCCCTCGCTGGTCGCAAGTGCCTGTTCGGCGCGAGCGGTCGTGAGCGCGTCGTAGGCATCGAGAGTGTCGTGGGCCCAGGCGCGCAGCTGAGACGCTGAGCCGAGCGTTGTGACCTGGCGGACCACTGCCTGGAGTGGTGTGCCAGCCGCCGTCGCTGAACGTCGAACCGGAATGCCATGTGCTTCGAGCGCTTGCGCGAAGCCGCCGAGCTGAGCATTCGTTCTCGCGAGGACGGCCACTTCTCCAGCTCGAATGAGGTTGGGGTCGATTCTGACCATTTCGTCTGCGGCGTGGCGCGCCTCGGCGGTCTCGTCCGCGCCCACAAACTGCTCAACGGGCGCGCCATCTCCTCGATGTGAGACGAGTTCGTTTGGTTGACTGGCGGCAGCGAGCACGTGTACGCCAGCCCGAACGATTTGCGGGGTACACCGGTGGTTGACCGGAAGGCGCACGATTTCGATACCAGGGAAGCGGGTCTCGACATCGACGAGCAGGGCCGGATCCGCGCCGTTGAACCCATAGATCGCCTGAGCTGGATCACCAACGAGAAACAGGTCGTCGCGCCCGGTTCGCAGCAGGTCGACGAGGCGATGCTGGAGCGGGTTGAGATCCTGAGCTTCGTCGACGAGCAGGTGCCGGAATCGCCATCGCAACGTGTCGGCAAACTCGCGGTCGTACTCCATGTCGCGAATGACGAGGGCGAGCACGTCATCGAAGTCGATGATGCCGCGCTTGCGCTTGAGGAGTTCGAAGTCCCCGAACACCGTGGCTGCCCGCTCGACACCGGCGTGTGGCTTGCGGCCCTCGCGACGCGCTGTCGCGGCGTATCGATCGGCGCTCACGCCGCGTGCCGTCGCCCAGTCGATTTCGTTGATGAGACCATCGATACCGCGGCGCTGTGATGGCTCGAGCACGTCGCCGACAAGGCGGCGGCGATCGGCAACGATGGTCTTCGCTGGCCTCCCGGTGTCATCCCATCGCTGCTTCAGGACGGCGAGCATGACCGAGTGGAACGTGCCGGCCTCGACCCGTTCGCGCATGCCAAGGCGGGTGAGGCGTCGGCGCAACTCACCCGCCGCTTCTCGAGTGAAGGTCAGCGCCAAGGTGTGCCGAGCATCAGCCTGTTCAGTGGCGATTCGCCATGCGATACGTCGGGTGAGCACGCGTGTCTTACCGGAGCCGGCACCGGCGATGACCGCAACAAGGTGCGACTCCGCGGTGACCGCGGTGCGTTGATCCGGGTCGAGATCAGCGAGGAGGGCAGCGGCGTCCACAGCGGTCACCCTAGGCCCGCTTTGGATACGCTGCGATCATGCCCTACCCGAGGAAGCTGCTCAACGATTATGAAACCGTTGCAGTCGACCTCCACCCGCATTGGTGGTACTTCGCACAGCCGGTTGCGGCGCTCGTCGGGTCGATCATTCTCGGTGTTCTTGCGAGGATCTACACCGACGGGACCGGCACGCCGCGCGCTGCGCTCGTGTACCTCGTCATCGCACTCATCGTCGCCAGCATGATCTGGGTCGTCGTCCGGTACCTCAAGTGGATGACGACGAGCTTCGTGATCACGTCTGACCGTTTGATCTTTCGCGCTGGGGTCATTTCGAAGATGGGCGTCGAGATCCCGCTTGAGCGGGTCAACACCATCCACTTCAGCCAGAGCATCTTCGAACGCATCACCGGTTCCGGGGACCTGATCATCGAGTCAGGGGGCGAAGATGGCCAGCAACGATTCACTGACATCCGGCGCCCGGATCAGGTGCAGAAGGCCATTCACGCTCAGAAAGAAGCGCACGACAAACGTCGTTTCACGGTGAGCGGAGTTGATGTTGGCGGTGGCGATGTGGCCAGCCAGCTCGAAAAGCTCGAGGGGATGCTTGAACGGGGCACGCTGACCGCTGAAGAGTTCCAGGGACAGAAGGACAGGTTGCTCGGTCGCTGATGCGCGTTGTCAGCCTCGTTCCATCGAGTACCGAGACGCTGCTTCACCTCGGAGCCGACGTCATTGCGTGCACGCGATTCTGCGAACAACCGCGCATCAGCCACGTCGGCGGGACCAAGAATCCTGACATCGATGCAATCGTCGCCCTGGCGCCCGACGTCGTCGTCCTGGATCGCGAGGAGAATCGTCAGGAGGATGCTGCGGCCTTGAAGGAAGCTGGGGTCGAACTCTTCGTCAGCGACGTGACCACGCTTGCTGGAGCGTTGAAGGTGGTCCGTGAGTTGGCGACGTTGGTCGGTGGAACGTCGGCACCGGACGTTGCGACTGCCGTCGCGCCCATCGGACGGTCTGTTTTCGTGCCGATCTGGCGCCGGCCGTGGATGTCGATCAATGGCCAGACCTACGGTGCCTCGCTGCTCGAACATCTCGGGTGCACGCTGGTCACAGCGGAGATGGACGACGCCTATCCGGAAGTCGAGCTTGAGCAGCTCAGTGCGTGGGCACCTGATGTGGTCGCCGTGCCGAGCGAACCGTACGAGTTCAACGACGCGCACCTCGCTGAACTCCAGGAGGCATCACCGAAATCGACCGTCGTCCGCGTCGACGGACAAGATCTCTTCTGGTGGGGAAGTAGAACTCAGCGCGCGATCACACGCCTGCATGCTGCGCTCGGCTCACTGTGACAACCGGGACCTCAATGAACGCGGCGCGCTCCGGCGGACGGGGAGACGACCCAGCCGTCGGTCAGGGCTCCTGGCTGACAGATGGCGACGATGCAGCCACCGAACCCGCCGCCGGTCATTCGTGTGCCGAAGACACCTGGGATGGCATTGAGCCTGTCGACCGCGTCATCCATCTGTGGGGTCGACACATCGAAATCGTCGCGCAGGCTGGCGTGGCCCTCGGTCATGATCCGGCCGGCCTCGACGTAATCGCCACCGGCGAGCGCAGCGGCGAAGTCGCGAACGCGCTGATTCTCGTTGATGACGTGGCGGGCGCGGCGTCGAGCGATGTCTTCGGTGATGCGCCCGACGTCGTCGAGTGTCGCCAGTCGGAGCGGCCCAATCTTGTCCTCGGCGCGAGCGCACTCGGCAACACGGTCGGCGTATTCGGACCCTTCGAGGGTGCGATGAGCGATGAACTTGACCACCACATCGATGTCGTCGGGGACGACGTGCGGGGTGACGCTGAGGCCGTGGCAGTCAATGAGCGTTGCATGCCCAGCGACTCCGGCGGCGATCGAAAGCTGGTCCATGATGCCGGTTGGCACGCCAGTTGCCCGGTGCTCAGCACGTTGGGCTGCCTGGCTCAGTTCGAGCGGGGTGCCGTCAAAGCCGAGTGCGAGACCGATCGCGCATTCGAGCGCGGCGCTGGAGGACAGCCCAGCACCGGCCGGAATGTCCGACACGATGTGGCCGCGTAAGCCTTGCGTCGCGCCGAGTTCGGCCGACATTGCAGCGATGTAGGAGCCCCAATGTGGCTCAACGGTGTTCGGCTCGCCATCGAACGGCAGCGAAATTGAGAGCGCTCCAGGCGCACCGTCGGAGGTCAATTCGATGACGCCGTCAGCAGCGGTGTAGGTGAGCGTGGTTCCTCGATCAATCGCCATGGGGAACACCAACCCGCCGGTGTAGTCGGTGTGTTCGCCGATCAGGTTCACTCGACCAGGGGCGTGCACGCGCAGTGTTTCAGACACGCTGAGAAGGTATCGGCTGACTTCTGCCACACTGCTTTCTATGCCACGCGCCGCTCTGGAATCTGGAATCGAACTCGAGTACACCACCTTCGGCGACTCCGGAAATCCGTCTCTGCTCCTGGTCAATGGGTACACGAGTCAGATGATCGTGTGGGAGCAAGAATTTCTTGACGGCCTCGTGGCGCAGGGATTGCATGTTGTCATCTACGACAATCGAGACGTTGGCTTGTCCACCAAGTTCGACGGCCAACTCGTGGACCCGATGCAGGTGCTGCAGTCGTTGATGGCCGGCGAGCAGGTCGATGTGCCGTACACGCTGAGCGACATGGCCGCCGATGGTATGGATCTGCTGAGCTACCTGGGCATCGATCGCGCGCACATCGCCGGCGTATCGATGGGTGGAATGATCGTGCAGATGATGGCAATCGAACATCCAGCGCGCATCATCAGCTTGACATCGATCATGAGTAGCCCTGGCGACCCGAAGGTCGGTCAGCCGTCGGCGGAAGCGCGCGCTGCACTCCTGGCGCCGCCAGCCATCGAGCGCGAGGCCTACATCGAAGAAGCCACTCGCGCTCGGGTCTGGTTGTCGAGGAAGTACTACTCCGAGGAAGCAACCAAGAATCGGTCGGCACGGCAATTCGATCGCGTCTTCTATCCCGAAGGATTCACCCGGCAGCTCGCGGCGATCTATGCAACGGGCGACAGGAGCGATCGGCTGCGGGCGCTTGATGTTCCGACGCTCGTGATGCACGGTCGCGACGACCAGCTGATCACTCCGTCGGGTGGCGAACGAACCGCTGAGCTCATTGCCGGGGCCAACTATCTTCTGGTGTCCGACATGGGCCATGACTTGCCCGTCCCGCTCGCCCCCGTCTTCGCCGAAGCCATCGGCGGACATACCCGTACCGCAGCCCACTGAACCCGAAACCCACTGAACTGAGGAACCAATGCCTGGACCACTCGCAGGACTCCGCGTCATCGAAATTGCCGGAATCGGACCCGGACCGTTCGCCGCCATGTTGCTGAGCGACCTCGGCGCCGAAGTCATTCGCGTCGAACGAGCCGGAGCGGTGCGCGGCGCTGCGCCGGACAAGCCAGCAGGCGATGTCAGCCTGCGTGGCCGGAGAAACATTGCCATCGACCTGAAGCATCCTGACGGTGTTGCGACGCTGCTCGATCTCGTTGGCGCCGCCGACGCGCTGATCGAAGGCTTCCGCCCCGGAGTGATGGAGCGACTCGGAGTCGGACCGGACGAGTGCTTGGAGCGCAACCCAAAGCTGGTGTTCGGTCGCATGACCGGTTGGGGTCAAGACGGTCCGTATGCGCACGCCGCTGGACATGACATCAATTACATCTCGCTGGCTGGCGCACTTGCGCACTTCGGGCGCGCCGGCGAGGCGCCGGTCCCGCCGCTCAACATGGTGGGCGATTTCGGTGGGGGCGGCATGTTCCTCGCGCTCGGTGTGGTCGCAGCGATGCTGGAGGCCAAGGGGAGCGGGCAGGGCCAGGTTGTCGACACGGCGATGGTCGACGGAACCGCCATTCTGATGACGATGTTCTGGTCCATGAAGGCTGCTGGCATCTTTGACGAACAGCAGCGCGGCACCAACCTGCTCGACACAGGAGCGCATTTCTATGACGTGTACGAGTGCGCTGACGGTCGATACATCTCCATCGGCTCGATCGAGCCGCAGTTCTACGCAGAGTTGATGCGGCTCACAGGGCTCGAGGGTGACGAGCAATTCGCTCGCCAGATGGATGCGACGCAGTGGCCCGAACTCAAGGTGCGGATCGCCGAACTCTTCAAGACCAAGACGTGTGATAAGTGGTGTGAGCTGATGGAGATGACCGACGTGTGCTTCGCCCCCGTCCTCACTATGAGCGAGGCAGCAGAGCACCCGCACAACGTCGACCGGCAGACGTTCATCGAACTTGGCGGCGTTACTCAACCAGCGCCGGCGCCGCGGTTCAGTCGCACGGCGGCCGTCGTTGACCAGCTGCCGGCTCACCCTGGCCAACACAGTAGAGAAATCCTGGTCGATTGGGGAGTCGCTGCAGACCACGTCGACGCACTTCTCACATCGGGGGCCGTGCGCCACGCCGAGTAGTCGTCGGGTAGGGATGGCAGTCCCGAGGTGCCACACTGTCGGCGATGTCGACTCTCGTCTGCTTTCATGCCCACCCCGATGACGAGGCCATCTCCACCGGTGGCGCCATGGCTCGCGCTGCGGCGGAAGGGCACCGAGTGGTGCTCGTCGTTGCGACAGACGGCGCGCACGGCGAGGTCCCCGATGATCTTGCTGATGGCGAAACACTGGTGGATCGTCGCAAACAGGAGACGGACGGATCGGTCGCTGCGCTCGGCGCGCATCGCGTCGTGTTCCTCGGCTATACAGACTCGGGGATGACGGGCTGGGACCAGAATTCCGATCCCGATTGCTTTTTCCAGGCCGAACTGGCCGACGCTGCCGAACGTCTTGCTGTCATCCTCCGCGAGGAGAACGCTGACGTGCTGACTGCCTACGACTGGCACGGCAACTACGGCCATCCTGATCACATCAAGGTGCATGAGGTCGGTCATGCAGCAGTTGACCTGTTGATCTCGGAAGGTCGTGGGATTCGGCTCTTCGAGGCGACGATGAACCGCGACCGTGTCGTCACGATGATGCAGCAGGCCATGGAAATGGGCGTCACCCCGCCGCAGGACGGGGCCGATGGTGAGGCGTTTGACCCCGCAGGGCCGGCTGACGACGGCAACCCGTTTGGGATGCTCGAGGCGGAGTTGACCCTCGAGATCGACGTCAGTGGCTTCGTTGCTCAGAAGCGTGCTGCGATCGCCTGTCACCGCAGCCAGATCAGTGACCAGTCGTTCTTCCTCGAAATGCCAGAGGAAGCGTTCACCGCGATGTTCGGGATTGAGTCGTACATCGAACGCGGCGTCGAGCCACCGATGCGTCCCGGCTGGCTCTTCGCTTGAGGTGCACCATTTTCACGCGAGCCCGCGGCCAAGATGTTGCTATGCGTCGAAGACTGATTGCCGGGTCGACTGCGTTGGCGTTCGCCCTGGCAGCATGTGGTGGCAGCGAAGGCTCGGTCGCTGGACCGACAACAAAGCTGACGCTGTTCCCGACCACCACAACAACGCAACCTGTCGCGAGCACCACAACGGTGCAGACCAACCTGACCGCGGTGCCGACGACGAAGGCCGACGCGGTCGACGTCACCACGACGACTGAGGCCGCTCCTACGACGACGGCGGTTCCCGTCGATCCGGCCGTCGAGGCGCTGGTGCTCAGCGACGAGGGAATCGGCGCCGCAGTGTTCAGTGGCGACCCCGATGGCGTGGTCGCATTCCTCAGTTCGTTTCTTGGACCGCCAACGGCTGACACTGGTTGGGTCGACCCGTTCGAGATCGGCAATTGCGCAGGCACGCAATTGCGCGTGGTGTCATTTGGCAGCCTGAACCTCACCTTCGGCGATGTGTCGCCGGTGCTCGAGGGCCGTCCACACTTTTTCGCGTACACGTACGGCACCTATGACTTCGACGGCACCACAGTGGTGGTGAGCGATCAAACACCGTTGGGCCTGGTCACCGAGAACAGCGTTGGTCTCGGAACCGAGCTGATCCTGCTCGAGGCGGCACACCCTGGCCTTCGACTGAATCCCGCAGACGACTTCTTCCCCGAGACCTTCGTCATCAACGACAACTTGCGCGGCGCGGTCACCGGCCTCGCTGATGATTCCGAGGTGGTCAGCATCATCGGTGGCCAGGACTGCGCCGACCCGACGTGATCGACCTGCACACAGGCCTCGGCTGGTTTCTGATCGTGTCGAACGCTGCGGTTGGTCTGTGGGCCCTCGCGGCGCAATACGTGGAACTGCTCCGGTTGCGTGCAATGTGGTGGGCGATTGGAGTGGCGCAGATGTCGGTCTTCGCCGTCGCAATTGTTGGCGTGCTGCTCGCCAACGAAGACGGTCGGGTGCTCGACGATTTCCATGCCTTGTACGGCTTCACCGCCATCGTCGCTGTCGGAATTCTGTACAGCTATCGAACGAGCCCGTTCATCAGAGACAAGCAGTACCTGTTGTATGGCTGCGGCAGTCTCTTCATTATGGGCCTCGGTATTCGAGCCCTCTTCCTCGACGGTGGCTGAGACAAGACGACGGTGGCTGAGACAAGACGTCCTTGCGGCGCGGTGTCACATGCCGATGCCGGCGGGCAGCTTGCTCGGATCCCAGTTGAGTTGGGCCAGGCCCTGTTGGCAGGCGAATCGGTCGGTCATCCCGGCGACGTAGCCGACTGCGGCACGTAAGGCTGCGGCGCTGCCCGCGTCGATGTGGGCCACATCGATGCCATCGCCGAGAACAGCGGCCGTGGTGGCTTGGGGGAGTGCGTGGGGGCGGTCGGCGTAGTGCTCGACCAAGGCCCGAAGGAGCGCGATGACCGCATCGCTCTGGCGCTCGCTGGCAGGGCGCAGGTAGATGTGCTCGTAGTTGAACTTGCGGAACGCCGCCAGCGCCTCGGCGATGTCGGGCGTCATGCCGACTCGACCGGATGTCATGGTCGCGGTCACCATCGCTCGGACAAATGTGCCCAGCTGAGTTGAGCGATCGCGGCCACATCGCTCGGCAACGATCGATGGCAGCATTTCCTCGGTCACGATTCCAGCGGCGACCGCGTCTTCGAAGTCGTGGCAGACGTAGGCGATCCGGTCGGCCCATGACACCACCTCGCCTTCGGGAGTCTGCGGAGCCGGCAGGCTCCACGAGTGATTGCGAATACCGTCAAGGGTCTCGGCGCAGAGATTGAGCGGCTGCAGTGTGACGTCGGCGCCCCACGGGGCATGATCAAACCCGCCATCGAGGTAGGGCGACAGAGCATCTTCGCTGGCATGTCCGCCCGGCCCGTGACCACAATCGTGACCGATAGCCATCGCTTCGACGAGTGGCACATTGAGGCTCAGCGCGGCGGCGACCGACCGTCCGACCTGGGCGACTTCGAGTGCATGGGTCATTCGCGTCCGCTGATGATCTTCGGGAAACACAAAGACCTGTGTCTTGCCGGCGAGTCGGCGGAAGGACGAATCGTGCAGGATGCGGTCGCGGTCACGTTCGAAGCACGTGCGATGCGGGTCTGGTGCTTCCTCGATCGCCCGATTTCCGGCCCCATCGGACCGCGTTGCATGCTCGGCAAGGATCGCGTCTTCCCGTTCCTCACGGATCTCGCGTCGGAGAATCGTTGTTGCGCCGACTTCGGCTCGGGAGTCGGCATGGGCCAGAACGATCTCAGCATTGGCGTGGCCGGCCATCGTTGAGGCCCAGCGATCAGCGCGCTTGTCGGCAGCGTCAGCGTATGGCAAGTCGTCCATATGGTGAGGGTACGAGATACGAGCCGGGGCCGGTCGACAATGCGGCGTTAGCCTTGACCCGATGTCCCAGTTCGTCGACGAATGCCAATTGAACGTAAAGGCAGGCGATGGCGGTGCAGGCTGCGTGAGCTTCCGACGCGAAGGGCCCGTCGTCTACGGCGGCCCGAACGGTGGCGATGGCGGTAACGGCGGCGACATTTGGTTCGTCGCCGACCACAACGTTGCGTCCTTGCTGGCCTTTCGCGACTACCCCCACCGCAAGGCGGGAAGCGGTGTGCACGGCAAGGGCAAAGACATGCACGGCCGGCGCGGCGAGTCACTCGAGATTTCGGTCCCGATGGGGACGGTCATCTCCGACATGTACGGCGGCGAACTTCTTGCCGAACTGGTCAACCACGGTGACCGTTGGCTGGCAGTAGCTGGCGGTCGTGGGGGCCGCGGTAACGCGAAGTTCCTGTCGAACAAGCGTCGCGCACCAAATTTTGCTGAGCAGGGCGAACACGGCGAAGAACGCTGGCTCAAGATGGAACTGCGGCTCATGGCCGACGTTGCCCTCGTTGGGTTTCCCAACGTTGGCAAGTCGACGTTGATCAGCGTCATCTCCCAGGCCAAGCCGAAGATTGCCAACTACCCGTTCACCACGCTTGAACCGAACCTCGGTGTCGTTGCGCTGGACGAGGACACAGAGTTTGTCGTCGCGGACATCCCCGGTCTGATCGAAGGCGCAAGTGAGGGCAAGGGCCTGGGTCATCAGTTCCTGCGCCACATCGAACGGGCGCTGGTGTTGTGCATCATGCTCGATCTGGCTCCGATGGATGGCGTGTCGCCGCAAGAGCAGGAGCGGGTGCTGCTCCAAGAACTGGGCCAGTACCAGCCTGACCTGCTCGACCGCCCGCGGGTGGTCGTTGGGACCAAGGGCGATGCCGTCCAGCCTGAAGAACTCCAGGCAATGGGATGGGAAGGCGACGTCATCTCGTCGGTCACCAGGTCCGGCCTCAATGATTTGGTTGGCAAGCTCGCCCAGCGAGTGCACGATGCCCGCCAGGCCATTGAGTACGCCGAAGGTGTCGTCACGATTCGCCCGGAGGCCAAGGGTGCCATGGTCGAAGTGGTCGAACCCGGCCATTTCCGGCTCGTCGGTCGTGAGGTCGAGCGCATCGTCGCACTCAACGATGTGACCACTCCCGAAGCGCTGTCGTACATCGATCACCGTCTCGAACGCCTCGGTGTGCCCAAGATGCTTGCAAAGGCTGGAGCGCAAGAAGGCGACGTCATCTGGATTGCCGGCTTCAGCTTCGAGTACTCGCCGGACGTCTGATCGTGCGCGTCGTTGCCAAGATCGGAACTGCGTCGGTCACCGACGACAACGGCGTGATCGATCGCGGTGCGATCGCAAAGCTGTGCGGCGAGGTCGCGGTGCTGCGCAAACAGGGACACGAAGCGATCATTGTCTCCTCGGGTGCTGTGGCGGCTGGGGTCGCCGCGGTCGGGCTGCACGCCCGGCCCACCGACATGCCCACGCTCCAAGCGATCTCCGCAGCGGGACAGAGCCGCCTCCTCGAGGTGTACAACGCAGAACTGGAACGGCACGGTCTGGTCGGAGCGCAGCTCCTCGTCGATTCGATGGACTTTGTGACGCGCAATCAGTACTTGCACCTGAGGTCGACCATGAATCGACTGCTCGAACTGGGTTGCGTGCCGATTGTCAATGAAAACGACGCGATCGCAAATGACGAACTTCGGTACGGAGACAACGATCGAATCGCTGCACTCATTGCGAATGGCGTTGGCGCGGATGTCCTGGTGCTGCTGACAGACACCGACGGTGTCTTCACCGCCGATCCGCGCACGGACAGCACGGCGACGCTGGTTCCGTTCGTCAAGGCTGACGACCCGTTGCTCTCGATCAGCGCCGACGCCAACGGCAGCGCACGTGGCAGCGGTGGAATGGCCAGCAAGCTGACTGCGGCACGGATGGCGTCGTGGAGCGGTATCCGGTCGGTCATTGCGCCTGCCAACCGTCGAGGCGTGCTTTCCGGCGCTGTCTCGGACGAGCTTGTGGGCACCACGTTTGCACCGCATGACCGAACTTTGTCGGCTCGCAAGCTCTGGATCGCGTTTGCCGCGGAGGTCTCCGGCACGGTCGTGGTCGATGCTGGGGCTCGACGAGCACTCACCGATCGACCGAACAGTTTGCTGCCCGCTGGCGTGACCGGCGTGTCCGGCACCTTCGAGCTCGGTCAGGTCGTCGACATCACCGACGGCGATGCCGTGTTTGCGCGTGGCATGGCAGCGATGAGCGCAGCTGATGCGACTCTGGCGGTTGGCGAATCAGGCGTGGGCCACGTTGTTCATCGCGACGACCTCGTGATTCTGGCCTGAAGCGATCTTAGGCCTCAGGGGCGGGGAGCGGCTGGCCCTCCGCTGAGGCGGTCGGTGCGGCTTCGACGGCGGGTGGGCTGTCGAGACCGAGTTCTGCGCGCAGCTCGCTGAGGCGGCTCTGGGCCTCGACGTTGGCGGTTGCCTGTTCGATTTCAAGCACGCGACTCTCGACGGTGACGTCAGTCAGTTCGGCGGAGGCCTTGGCCTTGGCGTACCGGGCCTCGATCTTCTCGGTGACCTCGTTGAGCGTTGGGACGTCATCGCCAACGGTCTCGGTGAGCTGACTCATCGCCGAGTTCATCTCTTCTTGCATCTTGGCCTGCTCGAGCTGGCTCAGGAGCTTCGACTTCTCGGCGATTTTCTCTTGCAGGAGCCGACTGTTCTGCTTGACCGCTGCCTTGGCCTGATCGGACGCCTGCGCTGATTCGAGGACCATTGACTTGAGGCTCTCGACATCGGACTCGATGCTGAGGAGCCTGTCGGCGATGGTTTCTGCAGCGCTCGTGTACTGGGCGGCCTTCTCGGCATTGCCGGCCTTCTGGGCATCGGCTGCCATGATCAGCGCCTGACGGGCGTTGCCGTTGAGCTTCTCCAGCTCGGTCATCTTCTTGTTCAAGCGGATCTCGGCCTGCTTCTGGCCCGCAATGACATTGGCAGCTTGCTCTTTGAGCTGCTTGTGTTGAGTTTGCGCTGAGCTGATTGCCTGTTCGAGCTGCACCTTGGGATCTGCGTTGTCGTTGAAGCGGCCGGTCAGCTTCGCGACGAGGTAGTTCCACTGCTTCTTGATGTACTTGAACATGGAGAACAGCTTATCGGTGGCGAAGGCGACGCTTGAGCGCTTCGAGTTCAGGAGCTCCCATCGCCGCGAGGAGCCCGAAGTAGATGATCACGCCAACCGTTGCGCCAACCGCCAGCCGAAGCAGGGCCTCGACGCCCACGTTGCCGCCGACGTGACGCGTCATGAACCAGACCGATTCGCCCATCAGCGCGGCGGCAACGGTCATGCGCCAGATGCTGGCGAGGATCGGTCGGAGTTCAAATCCCGGGACCTTGTAGCTGAGGACCTGCAGCGCCCAGAACGCGGCAAGCACGTAGGCGATGGCGAAAGCGGCACCGAGACCGAGGACCCCGTACGCGCCGACGAGGACGAAAGCGAGCACGATGTTGATCGTGTTCTCAACGACGTTGACCTTGAACGGGGTCTTGGTGTCCTTGTGGGCGTAGAAGCCGCGCAACACGAAGAGGTAGATCGAGAAGGCGCCGAGGCCCAAGGCGAAGCCGGCGAGCGCTCGAGAGGCGTTGAGTGCGCCTTCGGCACCGAACTTGCCGTTCTCAAGAGCGAGCCCGACCAACGGTCGTCGGAGCACAAACAGCCCGACGCCCGCCGGAATGGTGAGGAGCGCTGTCATTCGGACACCCAATGACATCGTGGTGATAAACGCCGCCTTTTCTTTGCGTGCCACCGAGCGCGCCAGCTCGGGTTGGAATGTGGTCGCGATTGAGACGCCGAGCAGACCCTGGGGGAGCACGAAGTAGGTGAACGCAGCGAAGTAGGCGAAGGTGTCCGACGTTCCCGGCTCGGTGAGGTTCCGCACGACGATGAGAGCGATGATGTTGGAGGCGACAAACCCGAAGGTCCAGAACGACAGGGTCAGCAAACGCTTGACGGCGGGATGTTTGGGTTGCCAGTCAAATCGAAACTTGAAGCCTGTTGCCAGCGCCGCGGGAATCAGCGTCAGCGCCATCGCCCCAATACCGAGCGTTGCTCCCCAGCCGAGCGTGAGGCGAAGTCGGGTATCGGTGACCACATCGCTCAGTTGCCACACGCCGTCAGTCGGGTCCGGCAAGGACAGCAGCGTGACGATGATGATCAGGTTGGGCAGGATTGGACTCCACGCAGCTGCGAAGAAACGGCGGCGACTGTTCAGGAACGCGTTCGCAAGCCCGGTCAATCCGTAGAAAAAGATCTGTATGAGAAAGACCCGGGACAGGGTCGTTCCGACCGACCGGAACAGATCAGCATCGATGTCGTCAGCGATGTTGAGTGAGAAGACACGGAAGATCAGGGGTGCGCCGAGCACGGCGATGAACGTCAGCACCGACAGGAGAACGACACCCACGGTGATGACGACGTTCGTGGACTCGCGCCCGGACACTTCGTCGTCTTCTTCGGCAAACGTGGAGAACAGCGGCACGAGGGTGGCGGAGAGCACGCCTCCCAGCAGAAGCTCGTACACGATGTTCGGTGTCTCGTTGCCCAGAATGTAGGCGTCGTTGAGCGCGGTGCTTCCGAGGACTCCAGCGAGCACGGTGACACGGAGCATGCCGGTGACGCGCGACAACGACGTGCCGGCCGCAACGACAAGGTTGCTCTTCAGTAAGTTGCTCACGCGGTTCGGGTCTCCTCGACAGCGAGCCGCAGTCCTTCGAGTTCGTCGACGAGATCTTCGACGTCGTGTTCGTAGGCATCAGTGTCCCCGGCGCCGATGCTGACCTCGGCTGCCCGTGCTACGAGTTCGTCGACGCGGGTCTGGGCCAGGCGCAGCCGATTGGAGGTGCGCGTCGACTGTTCCTTCAGCCGATCAACGCTCGCCAGTTGAGATTCGACAGATGCAATCGACGCATCGGCATCGTCTTGCTGATGCAGGGTGTCGAGCCTGGAGCGGAGGGCGGTCGGGTCGAGGCGACGAATGGCTTGGTCGATCTCATGGCCGCGGCGCGCAATCTGCCAGGTCTCGTCCAAACCGTGTTCGAGCTTCTCGCGGACCGCCTGCATGCGTTCCTTCACCGGTCCGTCGCCGGTTGCCTCGATGGTCTGCTGCAGCTTGACGGCTGCACCCTGGGCGCTTTGGACAAACTGTCGCCAAGGTTCTTGCACCGTGAAGGGATCGATCCGTGTGCGTTGGTTCCGAGGCATCGCTGCGACGACTGAGGCGCCGTATGTCGCGGCGCCGAAGACCACGCTGAGCACCGGATTGAGGCCGAGGAATATTGCGAGGGCAGTGACGCCGATGCCCAGCAGGATGCGCCACGAAAGAATGGCCCGCGCGGTCTTCGGTGTGTAGAAACCGTCTCTGAATCCCACGCTGTGAGCTTACGGACTCGTGAGAGTGGGTCAGGGGTACTCTGAGATCGAGATCGAGGTGCATCATTGAAGCTTGTGATCTGCTCGATGCTCCCGAGACGACGTTCCCGTCTTTCCAGACACTGAGAATGGGTGGGCGCCAGGCGGCCCTGAACCTCAGCGGCTACGGTCATCCCCTCGCAATGCAATCTTGAATTTGAGGAGACAACGATGGCGCAAGATCCCCGTATCGGACGAGAGATCCTCCCGATTCCAGATCTGCCCGTCAGGGCTGAACCGGCGCTCCATGCAAAGGATGCCAAGGCACCGCCGATCGTTCCCTTACGGCCCCGGAGGGCGCGCCGAATGTGCTGATCGTCTTGATCGACGACATGGGGTTTGGTGCGACGTCAGCTTTCGGTGGGCCGTGCGAGATGCCGACGCTCGAGCGGCTCGCGGCCGGCGGGCTGTCGTACAGCCGGTTCCACACGACTGCGCTGTGCTCGCCGACGCGGCAGGCATTACTCACGGGCCGCAACCACCATTCTGCTGAGATGGGCTCGGTGGGCGAGGTTGCGACCTCGATGCCGGGCAATACGTCGGTTCGGCCGAACACGGTGTCGACTGTGGCCGAAATGTTGCGGCTCAATGGCTACAGCACGTCGGCGTTCGGCAAGATGCACCAGACACCGGTGTGGGAAACCTCGGTGTCAGGGCCATTTGATCGGTGGCCAACGGGTGACGGGTTCGAGAAGTTCTGGGGATTCGTTGCCGGCGAGACCAACCAGTGGGAACCGACGTTGTACGAGGGGACGACGCCGACCGAACCACGCGCCACCGCCGAAGAGGGATACCACATCACCGAGGAACAGGTCGACCAGGCGATCGCTTGGATCACGGCCCAGCAGACGATGACGCCGGACAAGCCGTTCTTCACGTACATGTCCTACGGCGCAACTCACGCTCCGCACCACGCCCCGCCGGAATGGATCGAGAAATACCGCGGCAAGTTCGACAAGGGCTGGGATGCTGTTCGCGCGGAGACCCTCGCAAATCAGATCGACAAGGGTCTGGTTCCGGCAGACACGGAATTAACCGACCGGCCACCAGGTGTTCAAGGGTGGGACGAGCTGTCCGATGACCAACGCCTGGTGGGTGCCCGTCTGATGGAGACGTATGCCGGCTTTGCCGAGCACACCGACTTCCATACAGGCCGGTTGATCGATGAGATCGGCGTGCTCGATGACACCATTGTCATCTACATTGCGGGTGACAACGGAGCATCCGCTGAAGGTGGACTGGATGGAACATTCAACGAGTTGAAGGCGCTGAACGGCATCCCTGAGACGGTTGAGGAGATCCTGCCTCATCTCGATGAGATCGGGTCGGCATCGGCATTCAACCACTATCCGGTCGGCTGGGCGCATGCGATGAACACGCCATATCAGTGGACCAAGCAGGTTGCGTCGCACTTTGGCGGCACCCGCAATGGCACCGTGATTCATTGGCCGAATGGGATTGCCGCGAAGGGCGAGGTTCGCAATCAATTCCATCACGTGATCGACATTGTTCCCACCATGCTCGAGGCCGCCGGCCTGCCACAGCCGTACATGGTCAACGGCATTGCGCAGAAGCCGATCGAGGGGGTGTCGATGGCCTACAGCTTTGATCATCCGGACGCTCCAGACCGCCACACCACGCAGTATTTCGAGATGTTCGGCAATCGTGGTCTGTACCACCGTGGCTGGACAGCGGTCACGAAGCACCGCACACCATGGGAGATGGGCGAAGGGGCAACCGTGCCCGCGCTTGCGGACGATGTCTGGGAGCTCTACGACACAACAACGGACTGGTCGCAGGCCCGCGATCTGTCAAGCGAAATGCCCGAAAAGCTGGCAGAACTCCAACAGCTCTTTTTGTTGGAAGCTGCAAAATACAACGTCTTCCCAATCGATGATCGCACCGGTGAACGCTTCAATGCCACGATCGCCGGGCGCCCTGAGCTGCAGACCGGCCGGAAGAGCATGCGAATGAGTCCGGGGATGACGCACATGGGCGAGAACACCGTGCTCAATGTCAAGAACCGCTCGCACACTGTTACCGCGCAGTTTGAGGTCGGATCAGATGGTGCTGACGGTGTGCTCGTTGCCCAGGGCGGCCGGTTCGCAGGATGGTCGCTCTACGTCGTCGAGGGACGTCCTGCGTACTGTCACAACTGGTTCAACTCCGAGTACTACTACGTCAAGGGTTCCGATGTCTTGCCCCGAGGTGAGGTAACGATCCAGTACCAGTTCGACCTCGATGGTGGCACTCCCGGCGCTGGCGGCACCGGCACCCTGTTGGTCAACGGCGCCGTCGTTGCGGAGGAACGGATCGACAAGACCGTGCCGTTCGTGTTCTCGGCGGATGAAACCATGGACATCGGTGAGGACAGTGCATCGCCGGTCACATCGGACTATCCAGCGGGCGATTTGAACAAGTTCGCGGGCGATCTTGCGTGGGTGCAGATTGACATCGAAGATGACGATGTCAGTCACCTGGAAGCTCCAGAGGCCACGTACCATCGCATTCTCGCTCGCCAGTAGCAGCGACGCTGGGGCTCGGTGATCAGGGACGAATCGCTGTCCCCCGCTCGGGGGACTGGAGATCGTCGGCGGTCAAGGTGGTCAACTGTTCGTCGGTGGGGACCTCGACGTGGGCGAGCCGGAGTGCGTGGTGGCCAATTGCAGCTTCGAACACGTTGCGCACGAAGCGGGCGTTGCCGAAGCCGCGGCCGCGCGGCTCGGCTTCGATGATGGTGCCCAGCTCGACTTTCCCGCCGGCATCGAGGTGGTACTCCTTGCTTCCGCTGATGAGGCCAAAGATGGCGATCAGTTCTTCGGTGTCGTAGTCGGGGAATTCCACCGTCCTGGTGAATCGACTCTTCAAGCCGGGATTGGTGTCGATGAGTTCGCTCATCTCGGCCGGATAGCCAGCAGCGATGACCGACAAGTCGTCGCGGTGGTCCTCCATGAACTTGACAATGGTGTCGACCGCTTCGAGACCGAAGTCATTCTCGCCGCCACGCGCCAGTGCATACGCCTCGTCGATCAACAAGGTGCCGCCGAGCGCCGACTCCATCACCTGCTTGGTGGTGGAGGCGGTCTGCCCGACGAATCCAGCGACCAGACCTGACCGATCAGTTTCGACGAGGTGGCCCTTGGAGACGATCCCGAGCGCGCGGAAAATCTGTGAGAGCAAGCGAGCCACGGTGGTCTTACCGGTACCAGGGTTTCCGGTAAAGACCAGATGTTTACTCGTCTCGATGACGGGCAGGTCGCGTTCTGCTCGAAGCTCTTGCACCCGGAGCAACGACGTGAGACGACGAACCTCGGCCTTGACGTGATCGAGTCCCACGAGCGCGTCGAGTTCGGCCAACAGCTCCTCAATCGATCGCTCGGGCGGGAGTTCGACCTCGACGACCGCCGGCGGCGTTTTGCCGGCGGCGACCTCCGCCTGAGCGGGGGCATCGGGCTGCCCCGGTCGGGGCACGGCGTGCTCATCCATCACGCCGAGCATCATCATGCGGAAGCGGTCGATTGCCGAGATCTCGTCTGCCGACGGCACCATGTCGAGCGCAGCAGTCGCATGGGCGACCGACAGCGCATGTGTGTAATAGGCATGGGAGCGTCGCTGGTTGTCGTGTGCGTCCGCCTTGACGAGAAGGTCAAACATGGTGCTCGGCTTGGAGAGCCAGGCAGCGGAACCGCCCAAGGTGTCGTCGGTGCGTAGTTGCGTCGGCGTCAGGATCATGGGTGGCGTGAGCTTGCGTCCGAGCGCATCGACCCACGACTCGAGTTCCTGAGAGGTGTGGCGGCCGTCCGCATCGACGACGCCAGACACGAGATGGGCTGCCTCGATCGTGCATTCACCACGATGATCGGATCCTCCTGACAGCTCTTTCAGCAGGGAGTTCATCGTCTCGACAAACTCGTCAGACTTGTCTTCGAAGGCAGCGGGCATGGCCGTCGAGCGTAGATCACCAGGTCTGCCACACTGATTTCATGACTGATTGGACCGCACCCGGACCCGGCACGTGGGAGCTCGATACCGCGCACTTCGAAGCGACGGTGTCGCGCCCGATGCGTGACCTGATGTCCGAAGCGATGGGTGCAGGGCTCAGTGTGGGCTTTGAGCTCGCTGGAGCGCCATTGTCGTCGGTCCAAGCACGCTTTGTGAACGGGCGCATGTACACCCGTCTCGTTCCGCTCGTCGGCGGGAACTCGACGCGACCCACACCGCCGGACAAGGTGTTGTGGCTGGTCACTCGGCTCCATCCGAGGTTCCGGCGGCGGGCCAAGCAATCGGCACGGGCAATCGACGGCAAGTTCTGGATGAGCGAGTTCGCCCGATGGGAACGAGAGTGGAAGCCTGAACTGCAGGCGACAAATCGTCGGCTTGGCGAGGTCCCGGTTGCCGATCTGTCCGATGCTGACCTGGCAAAGCACCTCGATGCGGTCTGGAAGCACGCGGCCTGGGCGGCAGCGTTGCACTTCCGACTTCATACTTCCGATCTGGCGCCGATCGGTCGCCTGCTTGTCGCGGCCGAAGATTGGGGCCTCGACGCCAAGGAGGTGATGGCAACGCTTGCCGGAGCGTCGCCTGCGACGAGTGCGCCGGCGAGAGCACTGGCTGCGGTCCGCGCCGAACTCGCACGTGTCGAGTCGCTGCCTCAAACATTGGACGATGTCCGCTCAGCCAGTCCTGAGGCCGCAGCCTTGCTCAGCGCCTACCTTGCCGAATTCGGTAATCGAGTCACGACGGGGTACGACCTTCGCAACCGCACGCTCCGAGAACTGCCCGACGTCGTGCTTGCATCGATCAACGCATCGGATGTCGATCTCGACGCAGCCGAGCTGGCTGGCGATCGAGCGTTCTCGGCGATGTCGAGCCAGCTTGCCGAGGCGGACCGGGCCGAGTTTACCAGCCTGGTCGAGGAGGCCAGGACGCTCTACGGCCTCAGAGATGAAAACGGTCCGTTGACCGCAGAGTGGCCAGCTGGCATCGCCCGCTACGCGGTACTCGAAGCCGGCCGCCGGTTGCGGGCGTCGGGCAGCATCGACGACCTCGAGCACATTTTCGATGCGTCGATTCCTGAGATCGTCGGTCTGCTGCGCGACGGCAAGTACCCGCTTGCCGCGGAGCTGAAGACCCGCTGCGATGAACGAATGGGCTGGGAAGCGCTCGACGCACCCGACCGGCTCGGTCCTCCGAGTGCGCCGCCGCCGGTCGACATCTTGCCCGGTCGCATGCCTGAGCTGATGCGCGCAGTGCTCATGGTGACGTCACTCTTCGACCCTCCTGCTGGGGAAGAGAGTGACGGTGCTGCTGCAACGCTGTCTGGGGTGGGTGTCGGAACCGAGCCCGTGCGCGGTATTGCACGAGTGGTGGGCAACGCCGACGAAGCGTTCGAACGAGCGGAGCCGGGCGACATCATTGTCACTCGGCTCACCGTGCCCACGTTCAATTCGGTGTTGGCAATGGCCGGGGGAGTGGTGACCGAAGGCGGTGGCCTCCTCAGCCATACGGCGGTCATCGCTCGCGAGCTCGGGCTTCCTGCAATCATCGGCGTCGTCGGGGCGCTGACCGGCATCCCAGACGGAGCCGAGATCGAACTCGACCCGGTGCAGGGCACCGTGACGCTTGTCCGTTGATTCCAATTGCTGATGGCCGCAGCTTGAGAACTAGCGTCATCGCCCATGACGACTGACACCGGCGCTGTTGCCGACACCAATCGCTTCCAGGATGTGCAGGGGGTCCGCGACGCCCTCAAGGAAGTGAACTACCTGGCAGACGATGGCATTGCCGGCGTGGCATTCCTCGCCGACCGCCTCGGCAAGCCGATCCTCGTCGAAGGGCCCGCCGGAACCGGCAAGACCCAGCTCGCCAAGTCCATTGCCGAGATCACCGGCTCGCGGCTGATCCGGCTCCAGTGCTACGAGGGGCTCGACGAGAGCAAAGCGCTCTACGAGTGGAACTACAAGAAGCAACTCTTGCGCATCCAGACCGAGCGCGGCGACAACGAAGACTGGACGGAGATGAAGGACGACATCTTCTCCGACGAGTTCCTGCTGACACGCCCGCTGCTGGAGGCGATTACCGCGGACGAGCCTGTTGTCTTGCTGATCGACGAAGTCGACCGCGTCGAAGTCGAGACCGAGGCGTTGCTGCTCGAGATCCTCTCCGATTACCAGGTCTCGATCCCTGAGCTGGGCACGATTACCGCGAAGCAGATTCCGCTGGTGTTCCTCACGTCGAACAACACACGTGAGCTGTCCGAGGCGCTCAAGCGTCGCTGTCTCTACTTGCACGTCGACTATCCCGAGCTCGACCGCGAACGTGAAATCGTGCTCGCCAAGGTGCCGGACATCACCGAGTCGCTGGCCGACCAGGTTGCCCGCATTGTGCGGTCGATCCGTCAACTCGATCTGAAGAAGGCCCCGAGCGTCTCGGAGACCCTCGACTGGGCCCGCACGCTGATGATCCTCAACATCGACACGATCGACGAGCAGACCGCCAAAGAAACGCTCAACATCCTGCTGAAGTACCAGACCGACATCGCCAAGGCCACCAAAGAGTTGTCGGTCGACGACTGAGTCATGCTGGAACTCCTGAACGGCTTCGTCGTCGAACTCCGCAACGCCGGCCTCCCGGTCAGCCTGACGGAGAACCTCGATGCAATGGAAGCGGTGCAACACATCCCGATTGAGGATCGCGACGCGTTCAAGTACGCGCTCGGGGCCACACTGATCAAGAATCACGCGCATTGGCGCAGCTTCGAGACGGTGTTCGAGGTCTACTTCAGCCTGCGCGGCCCTGAGTACAAGATCGGCGACGGTGACGGTGAGACCGACATCGACGAGATGTGGCGCGAAATGCAGGAGCAGCAGCAGGAGGGCAACGGCGGCCAGGGCGGCATGGACGGAATGACGCCCGAAGAGATCGCCCAGATGCTCATGCAGGCGTTGATGAACGGCGACCAGGGCATGATGCGCGCCATGGCCAAGCAAAGCGTCCAACGCTTTGCTGGAATGGAGCCGGGACGCCCTGTCGGTGGGACGTACTATCTCTACCGCACACTGCGGAACCTCGATCTCGACGGCATGCTCGACAAGATGATGGAGCAGTCGCGAGAGGACGCTCCCGATGACTTGACCTCCCTTGAGGAACGGTTGGAGAAAGAGGAGTACGCCGACCGGATCGAAAAGTTCAAGGGTGAGATCGAGGCCGAAATCCGTCGACGCCTCGTGGCGGACCGTGGCGCCGAAGCGATGGCCAAGACGCTCCGCAAGCCGCTGCCCGAAGACGTCGAGTTCATGCACGCCTCCCGTGATGAGATGACGGCACTGAAGAAGTCGCTGCAACCGTTGACTCGCAAGCTCGCGGCTCGCTTGGCTCGCAAGCGTAAGCACGGCCGCAAGGGCCCGCTCGATTTCCGCAATACCGTCCGACACTCACTCAGCTACGGCGGTGTGCCGGCTGAGCCGAAGTTCAAGTATCCGCGGCCAGCAAAACCCGAACTCATGGTGGTTGCCGACATCTCTGGTTCCGTCGCGGCCTTCGCACGGTTCACGCTGATGCTCGTCTATGCGATCTCTGGCCAGTTCAGCAAGGTTCGTTCGTTCGTCTTCATCGACGGCCTCGACGAAGTCACCGACTACTTCAAGGCCACCGAAGACATCACCGAAGCCATTCACCGCGTCAACACCGAGGCCGATGTGGTGTGGGTCGACGGGCACTCCGACTATGGCCACGCCTTCGAAGTCTTCTGGAACAAGTACGGCAAGGACGTCGGCCCGAAGACCACGGTGCTGCTGCTTGGCGATGCTCGGAACAACTATCACGCCAGCCAGAGCTGGGTGGTCAAAGAGATTCAGCAGAAGGCACGCCACGTGTACTGGCTGAATCCAGAACCGAAGAGCTACTGGAATACCGGTGACTCCATCGTTGGCGAGTACGGCACCTACACCGACGGTGTCTATGAATGTCGCAACTTGCGCCAACTCGAAGGCTTCGTCGAGAAGCTCGCCTAATTCGTCAAAGGGTCGGCCGACCTCATTGCGGATCGGGACCGATGATGGTCAACACCTGATCGAGCGGCTTGCGAGCCAATCGGGGGACTTGGCAATCCTCAACCGGAAAGCCGACAGGGAACAACACGAACGGGCGCTCATGTGCGCCGCGTCCGAGCAGCTTGGTCAGAAACGCCATCGGAGTTGGCGTGTGGGTCAGCGTTGCCAAGCCCATGTTGTGCAGCGCTGTGATGAACATGCCCGCGGCGATACCGCAGCTCTCCTTGACGTAGTAGTGCGTCCGCTTGGAACCGTCGTCGCGAATTCCGTAGCGCTCTTCGAACAACACCACGATCCATGGCGCGATCTCGAGGAACTCCTTGTGCCAGTCCGTGCCGAGCGGTGCGAGTTCGTGTTGCCACGCATCGTTCATCCGGTGTTCTTCGTAGTTGATTCGCTCTTCGGCTTCGGCCGCGAGGCGGATCTCGCGCTTCGTCGCCGGGTCAGAGATCGCGATGAACTGCCAAGGTTGTTGGTGTGCGCCCGACGGCGCTGTCGACGCAGTCCTGACGGCCGCCTCGATCAGCCCAACCGGCACAGGTTCGTCGGACAGCATGCGCACGCTTCGGCGGCGGTCCATCAACTGATGAAGATCATCGGCCCGGCCCGCCATTTCTGCAGATGAGTACCGACGAAAGTCGAGACGGTCGAACGGGTGCTCGGCGACAGCAGCAGGGGAGGGGTACGGGAACTCGTAGCGATCGATGCTCACGACCGCACTGTTGCACATCTCACTGGCATCGGTCGGTGGCGTCGAGTGGACGCTCGCTGAGCAGACGCTCCAACTCGCCGTCGTCCGTCGCAAAGGCGGTCTGGGGCCGCGGTCGTGACCGTGCGTAAATGATTCCGACGACGTCGCCGGACCCGTCAACGACCGCACCGCCTGAATCGCCGACGGAGATGTCGCCGACCAGTTCGAGGCCGGACCGGCGGACCTCATCTTCGACATAGATGTCCTCAATGGTGATGTCGAGTCTGCGGGTGATCATCACGCTCACTGGGCGCACGCCGTTGTCGGGCGACCAGACAACAGCAAGTGCGTCGCCGACTTCGGCTCGGCCGACGGCGAGCGGTGGTGCAGCGAGGCCTGGAACGTCGAGCAGTGCGAGGTCCGCGTCTTTGTCAAAGGACACGACGGTGGCAGGAAACTCGACGCCGAAGGAGTCGACAACGGTGATCGCCGTCGCGCCCGCGACTGTATGGGCGGTGGTGACGACATGCCCTGGGCGGTCCACGGCGATCCCACTCCCAAATTCTTTGGTGGTTCCTGCGCAGCCCTCAGCCACGATGCCGACGCCGGACTGGACAACGTCTGGTGCCGAGTCGCCGTCGCACCCGAGCAGCGCGACGGCCATCAGCGCGGCAACGAGATGCTTCACCGTCGAGCGTCGAGGAGTCGCCCGTCGCCCGCCGCGCTCTGCGTGGCGAGGTCGATGAGATGCTGCACGATCGCGCCTTCCGCGATGTCTGGTTCGATCGGCCTGCCAGCGCGCACCGCGTCGACCCAGTCGCCGACCATTGCACCGCCTGCGCGGAACACATCACGGTAAGTGTCATGGACGCGGTCGCGACGTGCGCCATTCCAGATGTCGTCCGGAACGTCGAGCACCTGCGCTGGACCGGGCTGATCGGCTCGGACCCCACTCACTTGCTGCAGGTTCGACCAATCGTTGACCGCGTAGATCGTCCCATCTGTTCCGTGCAGATCAAGGTGGTGTGTCTGGTTGAACTCAGTACCTTCCCAGCTCGCGGCGCACACTTGGAGCGAGCCATGGGCTCCGTTCGCGAACCGAACGGTCATCAGAGCGGAATCTTCGTTCTGCTCGTATGGCGAGCCATCTGGTCGTGGGCCGCGCTGATAGAAACTGTCGCTGACGCAGCCGATGTGGGTGATCTCGCCAAGCAGCCAGCGCGCGACGTGGAGCCAGTGACTTCCGAGGTCGCCGAGGACGCCCGAACCCGCCAACTCCTGATCGAATCGCCAGTTGTACTCGTGATCGCGGGCGTACCCCGTGAAGTAGCGCATGTTGAGATGGAATGGCGTGCCGACGTATCCGGTGTCGATCAGTCGCTTCACGAACTGGTTGGTCGGCATGTACCGATACGTGAACGGGACGAGCGTGATCGCTCCGGTCTCGGCGGCCCGTCGGGCCATGCGATCTGCAGCAGCGACGTCAGGGGCAAGCGGCTTTTCGCACAGCACGTGGAGTCCGCGGTCGAGTGCGGTCATCGTCAGCTCTTCATGGCTATCCGTGCCGGTCGCCACCACCACTGCATCGAGCCGCTCGGGGTCAAGGAAGTCGTCGCTGTCGACCGAGAACCACGGCACATCCCACGTGGCTGCAAGCGCTTCAGCGGTGGCGGCGGTACGCCCGCAGAGGCCGACCACGCTGGCGCCGGGATGGGCAGCGAAGGCTGGCAAGTACATCGAGTCTGCCCACCAACTGGTCCCGACGATGCCGACTCGAAGCGGCGTGGGGTCGGTGGTCATGTTGATTCTCCTGCTGTCAGGCGGCTGCTCGTCTTACGTTTGACCAGGGCCGGTGCAATCATGTGGTGGACCGAGTCGGTGCGCTCGTCGCGGAGTCGTTCGAGTATGAACCCCACCGCCAGGCGCCCGAGCTCGTCTCGCGGTTGGTTCACCGTCGTCAGAGACAGATGCTGCATTGCGGCGAGTGCCGTATTGTCGTAGCCGACGATGGAGACGTCATCCGGCACGGCGAGACCTGCGTCCTCGATGCGATCGAGCGCGCCTGCCGCGGACAAGTCATTCGCCGCAAAGATGGCGGTGGGTCGGCTGGATTGGTTCAGCAGTTCGCTGGCCGCGTGATATCCGCCAGACTCGGTGAAGTCTCCGCCGGCCGTGACAATCTCGGCGGACAATCCATGATCCGTCATCGCCTGTGAGTAGCCGCGTCGACGCGCTTCGGCGCCCGCTCCGGTGCCGCCGTCGATGTGTGCGATGCGACGGTGTCCAAGCTCGACCAGATAGTCGACCGCGAGACGCGCTCCGGTGACATCGTCGGTGTTGACCGAATCGATGACCTGGCTTCGACTGCTCCGACCGACCACCACCATCTTGGTGCTCTCCGAAGCTGCCTCGATGGTCGACATCGGCATCGTTGCGCCGGCGGTGATGATGCCGTCGACTCGGAACTGGAGAAAGGTTTCCACCATCTCCGCTTCGCCCGACGGTGAACGTTTTCCGTTGCCGATGAGGACGCGGTAACCGGCTTCGTCGGAAGCAGCCTGGATGCCGTCGATGATCTCCGCGAAGAAAGGGTTGTGGATGTCGTTGAGGACCACACCGATCGTGTTGGTCCGGCGACTCGCCAGGTTTCGAGCGAGGACGTTGGGGCGGTAGCCGAGATGTTCGGCAGCATCGAGGACGAGCTGGCGGCGGTAGTCCGAGACGTTCGGTGCCTGCCGCATGACGAGCGAGACGAGCGCGAGTGAAACCCCAGCGCGCTCGGCGACTTGTTGCATCGTGGGTTGTGACATATGAGGGGGTCCGGTCCGTTGATGCCAGCTGGGCTTGACACGTCGTAGTGACAAGAGCCATAGTAGCCACATCGGAAATTAGAGCGCTCTAATTTTTCGCGACGGGGGGAGAGAAACGTGACAGATTTTTTGACGCGGCTCGCTGGTGCCCCAATCAGCTGGGGGGTCTGCGAAGTCCCCGGTTGGGGTCTTGAATTGCAGCCGCGCCGCGTGCTCGGCGAGATGCAGCAGCTTGGTTTGACTGCGACCGAGCTCGGCTCAGATGGCTACCTTCCGACCGACCCAGCCGAACTGAAGGATCTCTGTGCAGAGTTCGGCCTCGAGATGATCGGCGGCTTCGTCCCGCTCGTGCTGCATGAGGCAGCAGAACTCGACGCGACCATCGAAGCCGCTCGCCGCACAGCTGAGTTGATGTCGGCCGCTGGTGCCACCGTCTTCGTTACGTCGGCTGTGACCGATTGGGATTGGGGTCCGCGCACGGCCCTGACATCTGACGACTGGAACTTCACGGCCAAGACGCTGTCGATTGTTGACGACATCCTGGGCGAGTTCGGCATGACGCAAGCCATTCATCCTCACCTGCGGACAGTGGTCGAAACTCGCGCCGACATCGAAGCATTGCTTGACGTTTCTGATGTCGGCTGGACCTTCGACATGGGCCACATGCAAATCGGTGGAATGGATCCACTCGAGTTCATCGACATCGCCTTTGACCGCATCCGCCATGTCCACCTCAAAGACGTCGTCATGGATCTCGCTGGACCAGTGTTCGCCGGCGACCAGTCGATTATGGACGGCGTGCAGGCCGGGATGTTCTGCAACCTGGGACGTGGCGACGTCCCGATCGGTGCCATCGTCACCGAACTCGAAGCTCGCGGGTACGACCAATGGTATGTACTCGAACAAGACGCTGCCATCACTGCGGGTGAACCTGCAGTCGGTGCTGGCCCACTTCTCGATGTTCTTGCGAGCATCGAGTTCCTCAAGGGGATCGAGGCACCCGCCTCGGCTGACGAGGAAATCCACACCTGACAAAGGGGAGAACATGAAGACATCCAAGAAGCTGCTGGCACTCCTGCCGGCAATCGCACTCGTCGCTGCATCCTGCGGCGGCTCTGACGACGACAGCAGCAGTGAGGCTTCGACCGACACTGCCGCATCGACCGACACGGCAGCGCCGGTTGAGACCGATGCACCCGAAGAAGTCGATCAAACTCAGGCCGGCGACCTCACCTTCCATATGATCACTCACTCCGACGACGGCCCGTTCTGGTCCGTGGTACAGCGCGGCGCCGATGCCGCCGCTGAAGACCTCGGCGTGACGCTGGTGTGGAAGCCGGGCGTCAACGACGCACAGGTGATGGTGCAGGACATCGAAGCAGCCGTTGCGGAAGGTTCTGACGGCATCGCTGCATCGCTGCCCGATCCCGACGCACTCGTCGGACCGCTGCAGGCCGCAGTTGCCGAAGGAATCCCCGTGATCACCCTCAACTCGGGTGCGAACGACTACCAGGCAATCGGCGCGCTGACCCACGTTGGCCAGTCCGAAGACGTTGCTGGCAACGGTGCCGGTGAGCGTTTCAACGATGCTGGAGCAACCAAGGTTCTCTGCGCATTCCAGGAACAGGGCAACGTCGGCCTCGAAGAACGGTGCAACGGCCTCGCTGAGACATTCGGCGGCGAAACCGTGATTGAGTTCATGGGCCTCGACGCAGACACCACCGAGCAGCAGAACACCATCAACGCCTTCCTGGCCGCTGATCCGGACATCGACGGCGTCCTCGGCGTCGGCCCGGTCATCACCATGTCGGCACTGCGCGCAGCGCAGGACCTCGGTCGCGACCTCACCATCGGCGGATTCGACATGACGCCGGATCTCCTCGGCGCAATCGAAGCAGGCGACGTGGCCTTCACGGTCGACCAGCAGCAGTACCTGCAGGGCTACATGCCGGTCCTGCTCATGTACCTCAACGTCACCAACCAGAACACTCTGGGCGGCGGCCTGCCGATCCTTACGGGTCCGGGTTTTGTGACAACTGACAATGCAACTGCTGTTATCGAATTGAGCGCGGCAGGTACCCGCTGATCTGATCAGCACCAGACGTTCAGTACATCGATGATGTGTTGAACGTGACGTGAATGGCGGTGGGATCGGACTTTTCCGATCCCACCGCCGTCGCACCACTTCCCCCCACGCACTCCGAGTATTAACGTGGCCCGAGGGTCACATGACCAGTTCTTGCAAGGGACCCTGTGAACGAGCACGACTCACCCGACACTGCAACCGTGACACCGACTGAGGCGCCAAGCGGTGAGATCTCGACGGATGCTGCCGTTGCTGCATCGGCAGCCGGCGGCGACGAGCGCCTCGCCTACCGCTCAGTATTCCAACGGCTCTTCGTCCGCCCGGAAGTGGGCGGCCTCATTGGAGCTGCTGGCATCTGGATTTTCTTCTGGGCGGCCTCGGGCACGTTCGGCACGGTCGGGCAGACCTTTACGTGGCTCGATACCGCGGCGACGCTCGGCATCATGGCGGTTGCCGTCTCGATGCTGATGATCGGCGGCGAATTTGACCTGTCATCGGGCGCCATGACTGGGGCAATGGGGATGTTGATCATCTACCTGGTCAAAGAGACGGGCGAACTCGGTGGCCTCGGATTCCCGATGCTGCTCGCCATTCCGTTGTCGCTCTTGGTCGCGCTGGGCATCGGCTACCTCAATGGGTTCATGGTCGAACGAACCGGTCAGCCAAGCTTTATCATCACACTCGGAACCTTCTTCGCACTCATTGGGCTGAAGCTCGGCCTGTCGAAGCGATTCGTCGGCCAGATTCAAATCGGCCGAACCGACGAGGCAAGCGACTTCGACTTCTTCCGACCGATCTTCGCTGCCGAATGGGCTCGCAATGAGCACCCGTTCGAGCTGCGCGACCTCTTCTACATTTCAATCTTTGCTGCTGGTGTCATCATCGTCCTGCTCGCGATCTGTGAACTCTGGTTCCAGCGTGCCGAGGAGCGCAAGTCATCCGGCCTCATTGAGTTCATCGTCGGCCTTGGGCTTGGCATTGCTGCTGCGATTGCGCTCCATCTCACCGACGGTGTCGGAGTCAACGCCGCGATTGCGGTCGTCATGGCCGTTGCCGTCTTTCTCGGAATGCACGGCTGGGTCAGCTGGCGGTACGAGCCGATTGAGGACCGGGGGGCTGTCATCCTTGACGAGAAGATGCGCAAGTTCTTGGGGCTCGGATTCGGACTCGTCGTGCTCGGCGCGGTCATCGCAGTGCTGATCGATTCTTCGTCGACCCACGAATTCTTCTTCCCGTTCACCACGCAGGGTATTCGAGTCATCCTGTTGCTTGCGTTCGTAACCGCTGGTATGGCCTTGATCGCCATGGCGTCGCAGGCTGCCCTGTCAGCGAGTCCGGCCACCAAGGGTGCCGTGACCTCGGTACTGGCACTCGCGGTTGTCGTCATCGCAGCCCTCACCTTCATCGACTCCGAAGCAGCGAAGTTCCGGGCCTCGCTGTTCTCGGTTCTGCTCTTCGCTGCGGTCGTCGTGTTCGTGTGGGGATTCGTCGTCTCGCGATTCGTCGAGCGTCGAGTCAAATCGGCCAGCGCTGACCACCTCGGTGGCCGAATGTTGATCCTCGGCATTGTTTCGATCTTTGTCGGACTTGCTTTCCGCATGCTGTTCATCACCGAGGCGGAACTACTTGCGGAGGTGCCCCCGGCCAAGACGTCGATTCGTCTCTTCTGGTTCGTCGCATTCACCGCAACAATGATGTGGGTGCTGGCCCGGACGCGTTTCGGGAGCTGGACGGTCGCTGTGGGTGGCAACAAAGAAGCCGCTCGTCAAGTCGGTGTGCCCGCAGCCAGGACAAAGACACAGTTGTTCATGCTGGTCTCCGTCGCTGCTTGGTTCGTCGGCTTGCTCGTTGCGTTCCGCATCAACTCGATTCAATCAAATGCTGGTGATGGTCAGGAGTTCTTCTTCATCATCGCTGCAGTGGTTGGTGGCACGTTGCTCACTGGGGGCTACGGAACAGCCTTTGGTGGCGCGATCGGCGCCTGCATCATGTCGATGCCGTTGGCCGGCATCTCTGCTGCCCGCTGGAACACTGACTGGAGATTCCTGATTATTGGCGTGATCCTCCTGCTGGCTGTGGTTTCCAACAAGTACCTCCGCAACCGAGCCGAGGCGATCCGCCGATGAACCCAACCTCTGACATGGCCCTCGATTCACTCACGGAGAACAACGATGTCTGATCAGCCGCTTCTGCAACTCGACAGCGTCTCGAAGTTCTATGGCAGCATCACTGCCCTGAGTGGCGTCAGTACGTCGGTCGCCGCCGGTGAGGTGACGTGTGTGCTCGGTGATAACGGTGCCGGCAAGTCGACCTTCATCAAGATCCTTGCCGGTGTGCACCAGCAGACCGAGGGAACCATCCGTCTTGCAGGCGAAAAGGTCACCTTCGACTCTCCGCGTGACGCACTCGACAGTGGTATCGCCACCGTGTACCAGGACCTCGCGATGGTTCCGATGATGTCGGTGTGGCGCAACTTCTTTCTCGGATCCGAGCCCACCAAGAGCATCGGGCCGTTGAAGTGGATCGACACGAAAGAGGCGAAGCGGATCGCCAAGGACGAAATGGCAAAGATGGGCATCGACATCCGTGACACCGAACAGCCGGTCGGCACGCTCTCTGGTGGAGAACGGCAGTCTGTCGCCATCGCCCGTGCTGGGTACTTCGGCGCGAAGGTGCTGATTCTCGATGAGCCCACGTCGGCCCTCGGTGTCAAACAATCGGGCGTGGTGCTCAAGCGCATCGTCGAGGCCCGAAATCAGGGTCTGGCCGTGATCTTCATCACTCACAATCCGCGTCACGCGTACCCTGTGGGGAACCGGTTCCTCATCCTCAATCGGGGTCGGTCGATGGGTTCGTTCGCCAAGGACGAGATCGATGTCAACGACCTCACGCGTCTCATGTCGGGCGGAGCAGAACTCGAAGCTCTTGAACACGAACTCCGCGACTCGGGCGCGACAAGTTGAACCCTTCGGAGCCTTTCGATTTGGAGGAACTCGAGATCTTGACATTTGGCCGGTCATCGGTCGACATGTATCCCGAGCAACACAATGTTGCCCTTGCTGACGTTTCGACGTTCCGCAAATCGATCGGTGGCAGTCCCACCAACGTCGCAGTCGCGGCTGCGCGGCTCGGTCGCAAAGCCGCCGTCATCAATCGCGTCGGAGACGACGCGTTTGGTGCCTATGTTCGACAGGGTCTTCGCGAATTCGGCGTGCACGACGAGTTCATTTCGACTGATCCCGATCTGCTGACTCCGGTCGTATTTTGCGAACTGATGCCGCCCGAAGAGCCGTCGATCTACTTCTATCGGGAGCCGCGAGGTCCGGATATGGATATCTCGGTTGCGGACATGCCGATGGATGCCATCCGCTCGGCGCCACTGTTCTGGTTGGCTGGGTCACGGTTTGCCGAAGAGCCTTCCCGCTCAGCAGCTATGGCAGCACTTGAGGCTCGCGGTCGCAAGCAACACACGGTGATCGACCTCGACTACCGACCCATGTTCTGGGACTCTCCGGAGCAGGCTGCTGAGTACATCTCGCCGTCAATTGACCACTGCACGGTGGCAGTCGGCAACAAAAACGAATGTGAGATTGCCGTCGGCACGCGCATTCCTGACGAAGCAGCGGACCGCATGCTCGAACGTGGCGTGCAGATCGCCATCGTCAAGCAGGGTGGCGATGGGGTGATGGTTGCGACTGCTGACTCACGCACCGTCGTCGACCCGATCCGCGTCCCCGTCGTGTGCGGGCTCGGGGCGGGCGATGCGTTCGGTGGCTCGTTGGCTCATGGGCTGCTCGCGGGTTGGGACCCAGCAGAGATCGTGACCCGCGCCAACGCTGCAGGGGCGATTGTCGCCGGTCGCCTGATGTGCTCGGACGAGATGCCGACATCAGCCGAAATCGATCACCTGCTGGCGACCGGTGAGGTCCCCGATCGAGTGATCCGGTGATCATCAGCAACGAGGCATGGAGCGGTCTGCTTGAGACTCGCGCGACTGATCCAGGTGCGATCGCCACAGCACTTGGCGCGCGAACGACTCGACCGCTGCTCGCCGCTGACGGCAACACGTTCATCATTGCGATCGATCACCCTGCCCGCGGCATGGTCGGGGTGTCTGGTCAACCGTTTGTCATGGCCGACCGTCGAGATGTGCTCGAGCGGACGATGACAGCGCTGGCCGACCCGGGCGTCGATGGCGTCATGGCGACGCCCGACATTCTCGATGACCTCGCGCTGCTCGGTGCACTCGATGGCAAAGTTGCAATCGGTTCGATCAACCGTGGCGGCCTGATGGGTTCGGCCTGGGAACTCGATGATCAGTTGACGGGCCATACCGTGCCATCAATCGTCGAACAAGGCCTCGACGGCGCCAAGATGTTGCTCCGCATCGACCTGGACGACGAACGCTCAAAGCCAACGATCGAGGCCTGCGCCCGTTGGATCACCGAGCTTGCAGCCGTCCGGAAGCTGGCGATGCTCGAACCGCTCCCGTACACAACAGATGCACGCGGTCACAAGGTGCTCGACACCGACGACGACACGCTCGTGAAGTGCGTCGGGATCGCTAATGCACTCGGTGCAAGCTCTGCCTACACCTGGCTCAAGCTTCCCGCGACCGCCCAGGTCGAGCGCGTCATGGCCGCAACTTCGATGCCTGGACTGATCCTCGGCGGAACGCCTGGCCCCCGCCCTGAGACCGCATTTGACGAGTGGCGTCGAGCAATGGATGTCCCCAACGTTCGTGGCCTTGTTGTCGGCCGCTCTCTGCTCTACCCCTCCGACGGAGATGTCGCTGGAGCCGTCGCAACGGCTGCAGCGATCGTTCACCCCCATCAACAAGGACCACAATGACCCGCAAGAAGATCGGCGTTGCCGTGATCGGCTTCGGCTGGATGGGCCAAGCCCACACGCGCTCGTACCTCCGCATTCCGACGCTGTTCCCAGAGCGTGACTACGACCCGGAGCTGATCATCATCAGCGACAATTTGCAAGAACGGGTCGACGAGGCCGTCGAATCGTTCGGCTTCCGTGAGGGAACGACTGATTGGAACGTGGCGGTCAACCACCCCGATGTCGACGTTGTCTGTGTCTGCGCGCCGAACATGTTGCATGAGCCGATCGCCATCGCAGCGGCCGCAGCCGGAAAGCACGTGTTCTGTGAGAAGCCGGTCGGCGGGACGCCCGAGCAGACGGTACGTATCGAAGCTGCTTCGCGAGCCGCAGGTGTGATCACTGGCGTTGGCTACAACTATCGGTGGGCGCCGCTCGTGCAGTACGCCAAGCAGTTGATCGAAGACGGAACGCTCGGCGACATCACGAACTACAACGGCCGATTCTTCACGATGTACGGATCGGACCCGATGGGTCTGCTCTCGTGGCGCTTCCAACTCGACGGGGCGGGACACGGCGTGTCGTCTGACATCCTCAGTCACTCGATCGATCTCGCGCACATGCTCGTGGGACCGATCGAAAAAGTCGTCGGGACCGGCCACACCTACATTCCTGACCGTCCCATCCCACAACCCGGTGGCACCCATTACGACCTCGGTTCGCCCGAAGACCCGACTGGTCCGGTGGAGAACGAGGACTACTTCGGGGCCATGGTGAAGTTCGAGAACGGAGCGCGCGGCACTTTCGAGGCGAGCCGCACCATTGTCGGGCCAGAAAGCCAGTGCGCCTTCGAGATCTATGGAACCAAGGGTTCGCTCAAGTGGAATCTTGAGACGATGAATCAACTCCAGCTCAACCTGGTCGGCGACAAGGCTCGCGGATACACCACGGTGTACGCCGGTGATCGATATCCGTACCACGGCAACTTTGTGCCCGGTGATGCCAACTCGATCGGCTACGAGGACCTCAAGGTCATCGAAGACTACGAATTTCTGTCGAGCGTCGCCGCTGGCCGCCAACACGAGCCCGGCTTTGCTGAGGCAATCGACTACGTCAGCGTTCAGGCTGCCCTGTTGCAGAGCTGGGAGTCCGAGCGCTGGGAACCCGTGCAGCGTCTCGCTTGAACTCTGGTCGAACACGAATCGAAAACGAATCGAACGAAAGAAGTCACCCAATGGGGACCCAACGATTGACGGTCGCTCAGGCGATCGTTGCCCATCTCATCGCTCAAACCACCGAACTTGGTGACGGCAGCACAGCGTCGCTGTTTCCAGGGGTCTACGGCATCTTCGGTCACGGCAACGTCACCTGCCTCGGGCACGCCCTTGAAGAACGCAAGGACGAACTGCCGACGTGGCGCGGCCAGAACGAGCAGGGCATGGCGCTTGCCGCGACCGCGTACAACAAGGCGGTCAGGCGCCGGCAAATCATGACGGCGACATCGTCGATCGGGCCCGGCGCGACCAACATGGTCACGGCCGCAGGAGTGGCTCACTCGAATCGCTTGCCATTGTTGCTGCTCGCGGGTGACACCTTTGCCTCGCGAACTCCGGATCCGGTCTTGCAGCAGGTCGAACATTTCGGGGTGCCGTCGACCACGGTGAACGATTCGTTCCGACCGGTCGCTCGTTACTGGGACCGCATCACCATGCCCGACCAGCTGCTCACGTCGCTGCCTCAGGCGATCGACACCATGCTCGATCCCGCTGACTGTGGCCCGGCATTCCTCGGTCTGCCTCAAGATGTGCAAGCCATGGCATTTGACGTGCCTGACGAGTTTGTTGCTGCACAGCATCATCGGATCGTTCGGGCCCGACCCGATCGGGGTCAACTCGCAGCAGCGGTCGATGCGTTGCGCAGCGCCAAGCAACCACTGATCCTCGCTGGCGGTGGTGTCCACTACTCCTTTGCTGAAGCAGCGCTCCTCGCATTTGCCGAGCGGCATCGCATTCCGGTGGTCGAGACCGTTGCGGGCAAGGCAAGCCTCGTCGCAGCACACGAACTGAACGCGGGACCCATTGGCGTCACAGGCTGCGAATCCGCCAATGCGCTTGCAGCCCAGGCCGATGTGGTTCTTGCAGTCGGAAGCCGCCTGGAAGACTTCACCACTGGTTCGTGGACGCTGTTCCAGCACCCGGACGTGACGATCATTGGGCTCAACGCTGCGAGGTTCGACGCCCGCAAGCGGCGTTCCTTGCCACTGGTTGCTGACGCCCGCGCTGGGCTCGAGGAACTCACTGACGCTCTTGCCGACTGGGTCGTCGATGCAGCATGGACCGAGCGAGCAGCCACAGAGCGGGCCGGCTACCACGCGTACATCGACAAGATTGCTGCGCCAAGCGACGACTCCGTCGCGGCCGGGGAACCCGTGACCTACGCTCAAGTCGTGGGCGCTGTCGACCGCAACAAGCAACCTGGCGACTATGTGTTGGCGGCTGCCGGTGGATTCCCGGGCGAGGTCAACAACGGGTGGCGCGCCGACGAGATCAACAGCTTCGACTGTGAATACGGCTTCAGCTGTATGGGCTACGAGATTGCCGGTGGCTGGGGCGCCAAGATGGCGATGCCAGACCGCGAGGTCATCGTGTTTGTCGGTGACGGCTCGACGATGATGCTCAACTCCGACCTGTACAGCTCGGTCATCGGTGGTCACAAAATGATCGTGATCATCTGCGACAACGGCGGGTACGCGGTCATCAATCGGTTGCAGATCAATCAGGGTGGCGTGCCGTTCAACAATCTCCTCGACGACTGCAAGGGGCCCAACACCGAGGTCCGCGTCGATTTCGAGATGCTGGCCAAGGCGCAAGGATGCAACGCCGAGACCGTGCACACGGTCACGGAATTGGAGTCGGCGATGGATCGAGCTCGAGCATCTGATCGGACCTACGTGATTGCGCTGCAGACCCATCGCTACGAATGGACTGAGGGCGGAACGTACTGGGAAGTGGGCGTCCCCGAAGTGTCGAATCGTCCCTCCGTCGTCGCTGCCCACGATGACGTTGCCACTGGAAAGCAGGGCCAACGTCGTGCCTGACACTCCCGTTCGATTCGCCGTGCTCGGCTGTGGCCGCATCGGCAAGATGCATGCTGAGATGCTTGCTCGCCAGGTTCCCGGAGCCTCCGTCAGCGTCGTCTTCGATGTCGTGGAGGCCGCGGCGCAGGCCGTGGCTGGCGACCTCGGCGTTCGAGTCGCCTCGTCACTCGATGATGCCGTCAACGCAGAAGACGTTGACGCAGTAGCGATCTGCACCAGCACCGACACCCATGTCGATGCCATGGTCGCTGCGGCAGTCGCCGGCCGAGCGATCTTCTGCGAGAAGCCGATCTCGCTTGACCTGGCAGAGGTCGACCGTGGTCTCAACGCCGTCGCCGATGCTGGCGTCAAGCTCCAGATCGGTTTCAACCGGCGGTTCGACCCGAGCCACAAAGCCGTCGCCGACGCAGTGCAACACGGAGCCGTTGGCGACGTGCACCTGTGCAGCATCACCAGCCGCGACCCAGGACCACCGCCCATCGAGTACATCCGCGTCTCTGGCGGAATGTTCAACGACATGACAATTCACGACTTCGACATGGCGCGGTACGTCACCGGCAGCGACGTCGTCGAGGTCTACGCGCGCGGAGCTGTTCGTGTCGACCCGGCCATTGGCGAGGCAGGCGACATCGACACGGGCGTTGTGTTGCTCACCCACGCAAACGGCGCCCTGACCACCATCGACAACAGCAGACGTGCGGCATATGGCTACGACCAGCGCGTCGAGGCATTCGGCAATCTGGGCAAGGCAGCCTCGGACAACTACCACGACTTCAACAGCGTGCTGGCCACAGAGGCTGGGTATCGGCGGCCGCCGCTCCAGAACTTCTTCCTCGAGCGTTATGGGCAGAGCTATCTCGACCAGTGGGCTGCCTTCCTCGACTACGTGCGCAGCGACGTGGCGAGCCCGGCCTCGGGGGCAGACGGTCGAGCCCCACTCGTGATCGCCCAAGCGGCGCAGCGCTCGATGACCGAAAACCGCCCGGTCCGCATTGCCGAGATCGACAACTGAACGGAAGACCCTGAGATGAGCGAACCACTGTCACACTCCGGCCAGCCACTGCGTCACGCCCGCCCGGTCGGCCCGATGCGCAACACCGACCTGGCCCACCATCGCGCCCGCAACCCGGATGGCTCAGTCCGCATTGACATCACGCCCGACAACGCCGGGTGGGACTTTTTGAGCTTCGCCGTCGTCGAGTTGGAGGCAGGCGACACCCACACGTCCACGCGGCCCGACGAAGAGACCGCAATCGTGCCAATCTCAGGAGCCGGCACAGTGACCGCCGGAGGGCAGACCTTCGAGATCAGCCGAACTTCGGTGTTCGAAGAGATGCCCCACATCGTCTACGTCACGCCGGGCGACGCCATCAACGTGGTCGCCTCCGAGGGCGGGTTCGAATTCTCCATCGGCTCAGCGCCGGCGGAGGGCAAGTACCCGACCCGGTTGATCGAGCCCAAGGAGATGAAGCAGGAGCTCCGCGGTGGCGGTTCGGCATACCGCCATGTCAACCACGTGCTCGCCCCGCCGATTGACGCCGAACGGCTCATTCTCTATGAGGTCTACGTCCCGCGAGGCACCTGGTCGGGCTGGGCGCCGCATTGCCACGACGGTCGTGACGGATCGCCCTACCTCGAAGAGGTCTACTACTTCCGAGTCACACCGGACAACGGATTCGTCATGCAGCGCAACTGGCGCGACGACGAAGACTTCGACGAGCTGTTCAGCGCCCGTGATGGCGAGGCGGTGCTGGTGACCAAGGGGTATCACTCCTCGGTCGCGTGTCCGAGTTCGCACATGATGTTCCTCAACTATCTCGCAGGCGAGTTGTACGACGACGAACGTACGACGCCGCCGTGTTTCGACCCCGCGCACCTGTGGATCCAAGACAACTGGGACCACGAAGCATGGGATCTTCCCGTCGTCTCGAAACCAGAATGACCACACCGGGTCTGACCGACAGCGCGGGCCGCTTCTCGATCTTGGCGATCGACCATCGCGATTCGCTCCGCGAGTTCCTTGCTCCCGACGCTCCAGCGTCGATCGATGCCGCATCGATCACGGATCTGAAGATCGAAGTGGTGGAAAGCCTCGCGGATCTCGCCACCGGGGTGATGCTCGAACCCGAGTACTCGATCCCGCAGGTGCTCGACGCAGGGGTTCTTCCCGCAGGGGTCGGGTTCCTGGCAGCTCTCGAAGCGCAGGGTTACCTCGATGATCCGGAGGCGGAACCAACGCGGTTGCTCGACGGGTGGTCGCCGGAATTGGCCAAAGCCTCCGGCGCGTCGTCGGCAAAGTTGCTGCTGCCGTACCGCCCCGACGGACGGCTGGTTGGCGAACAGGAGGCGTTCGCCATCCAGATGGTCGAGGAGTGCCACGCCCACGACTTACCGATCGCGCTCGAGCCGCTGTTCTATGGTCTGGCCACCCCCGGCCGTCGATCCGAGCTGATCGTTGAGACCGCTGAGCGCTTTGCTGCCTTCGGTGCGGATCTGCTCAAGCTGCCGTTTCCCGGTTCGCCGGCAGCGTGCGAACAGGTCACCGCCGCAGTTGAGGTCCCGTGGGCGATGTTGTCGGGGGGCGGATCGTTCGATGACTTCGCCGATCAGATCGCGGTGGCCAACGCGGCGGGTTGCTCGGGGTTTATGGTAGGTCGTGCGCTGTGGGGCGAGGCTGTTCGCGCTCCAGCTGCAGATCGAGCTGATCTGTTGCAGACGCTCGTTCGGCCACGGTTCGAGCGACTCGTCGCACTCAACAAGGAGGCCAATCATGGCTGATGCATGGTTCGAAGCTGCTCGATGCTCGCTCGACGAGTTCCGTGCGATCGTCGAGCGTCCAACCGACATCGATGACTACCCGCATGCGAGCCGTAGCGAGCAGGGCGTGGTCATCTATGACGCTGCGGCGCTGACCCCGAGTAAAGAATGCCTCGGTGAGATCGCCGAGGTGCTCAGCAATGGTCCGGGAATCGTGGTTCTGGAGGGGGCAGTCGCACCTGGGACCATCGATGCAGCAACGGTTGCGTTCGAGTCAATCATTGATGGCGAACGCGAGACCAAGGGTGAGGTGGGTGACCACTTCGCGACGGCGGGCGACAACGATCGGGTATGGAACGCGCTCGAGAAACTGGCCATTGCCGACCCGGACGTGTTCGTCGACTACTACGCCAACGATGCGATTGCGTTGGCCTCGCTCGCGTGGCTCGGCCCCAACTATCAGATGACCTCACAGGTCAACGTTGTCAACCCGGGTGGGAAAGCGCAGCAGCCTCACCGCGATTACCACCTCGGGTTCATGGAGGACGACGTCGCCGAAGAATACCCGGCGCACATTCACCGATTGTCTCCGTTGCTCACGCTGCAGGGCGCGGTGGCGCACTGCGACATGCCGATCGAGACGGGACCAACGATGTACATGCCGCATTCCCAGAAGTACGACGCCGGCTACGTGGCGTGGCGTCGCGATGATTTCAAGGAGTACTTCGCGGAGCACCATCGCCAGTTGCCGCTCGCAAAAGGTGATGCAGTGTTCTTCAACCCGGCTGTGTTCCACGGCGCTGGAACGAACCGCACCGCCGATGTCCGTCGTATGGCGAACCTGCTGCAGGTCAGTACCGCATTTGGGCGAGCCATGGAGGCGATCGACCGGCGGGCCATGGTCAGAGCGATCTATCCGAGTTTGCTCGCGCGACTCGATGCTGGCGTCGATCGAGCCTGTCTCGATCGGGCGATTTCGGCCTCCGCGGAGGGATACGCTTTTCCGGGTGACCTCGACGCCGATCAACCGGTCGACGGACTCTCCTCGCCCTCCGACGCAGCGATCGTGCGTCGTGCGCTCGACGAGCGCCGGACACCTCAACAACTCGATGAACAACTGAAGGAACCAACGCCATGAACCGAATCAGTCACTGGATCGACGGTCGCGTCGTCGCGTCGACGTCAGGCAACTCCGCTCCGGTCTATGACCCGGCGACCGGAACTCAGACCGGCGCGGTCGATCTCGCTTCGATTGCCGAAGTTGATGCCGCCGTTGCCGCGGCGGCCGCAGCGTTCCCGGCGTGGCGATCGACGTCGCTCTCGCGGCGCGCCGAAGTCCTTTTCCGCATGCGTGAGCTCGTCGACGCAAACCGCAAGGAAATCGCGATGCTGCTCACTGCTGAGCATGGCAAGGTCCTGTCCGACTCGCTCGGCGAGGTCGCGCGCGGTCTCGAGAACATCGAGTTTGCATGTGGCGTCCCGCAGCTCATCAAGGGTGACTACTCCGAGCAGGCAGCGACTGGTGTCGACGTGTATTCGATCCGTCAACCGCTCGGCGTCGTCGCCGGCATCACGCCGTTCAACTTCCCGGCGATGGTTCCCATGTGGATGTTTGCCAATGCCCTCGCCTGCGGCAACACCTTCGTGCTCAAGCCGAGTGAGAAGGACCCCTCGGTGACGATGTTTATCGCCGAACTGCTCTCGAAGGCAGGGCTCCCGGACGGGTGCTTCAACATTGTGCAGGGTGACAAGGTGGCGGTTGACCGCTTGCTCGAACACGACGATGTCCAAGCAGTGAGCTTCGTGGGCTCGACGCCGATCGCGAAGTACATCTACGAAACCGGTACGAGCAACGGCAAGCGCGTGCAGGCGCTCGGCGGAGCGAAGAACCACATGCTGGTACTCGCTGACGCCGACATCTCGATGGCCGCCGACGCGGCGGTCAGCGCAGCCTACGGTTCGGCAGGGGAGCGCTGTATGGCAATCAGCGTCGTTCTGGCCGCCGACGGCATTGCTGACGAACTGGTTGACGCCATCGCCGACCGCATCCCGAAAATCAAGGTCGGGAATGGAATGGAGTCAGACAGCGAGATGGGCCCACTGATCACCGCTGAGTCGCGTGATCGTGTGGTTGGCTACATCGACGGAGCACCCAACGAGGGCGCGACGGTCGTTGTCGACGGCCGCGAGAGCGTGCCTGCTGAGGGCTATTTCGTCAACCCGACGCTGCTCGACAACGTGACGACCGAGATGGCGTCGTACCGCGACGAGATCTTTGGTCCGGTCCTCGGTGTGATGCGCGTGTCCGGCTTCGAAGAGGGCATCGACATCATCAACGCCAACCAGTACGCCAACGGCACGGCGATCTTCACCCGTGACGGCGGGGCCGCGCGTCAGTTCCAGTTCGACGTCCAGGTCGGTATGGTCGGCGTCAACGTGCCGGTTCCGGTGCCAGTGAGCTACTACAGCTTCGGCGGTTGGAAGGCGAGCCTGTTCGGCGACACGCACATGTACGGACCCGAGGGCATCAACTTCTACACCCGGGCCAAGGTCGTGACGAGCCGTTGGCCAGACCCGGCGACCAGTTCAGTCGATCTCGGGTTCCCCGAGACTCGCTGACGACACAAAGTCGCGTACTTGGCGCGACGATCGGAGTCGGCGGACGTCGGCGTGGGCCCAGAAGTCGCCCGCGGCGAACCCGGTGTAGCGCTGTGTATGCACACCGTGGTACGTCCACGCCCAGACGATGATGTTGTCCTCAGGGTCGCGCTTGATCAGGTTCCGCCATCGCTCGCGGTTGCCGTTCCACAGTTCCTCGCGTTTCGCGGCACGGTGAATGCTGCGTTTGATCACGCGCCAGGTGACGAGCCAGCGCGGCATGTCAAGCCACACGATCGTGTCGGCGCTGCCCTGGGTCAGGTCCATCACGACGGAGTAATTGCCCGCCACGACCCAACGATCCGTGTCGAGCGCCGCTGCGACTTCGGCACGGAACTGCGGCGTCGGCGTCGGCGTCCAGTCGGGCTTGTGGAAGATCGCGTCGAGTTCGACGAGGCGGGCGTCGAGTTGTGCGGCGAGTTGTGCTGCGAGCGTCGACTTACCTGACCCGGACGCGCCGACGATCGTCACTCGTCGCACAGCGCGTCGACGATCATTGCGGTGATGGTGTGAACCGGCGGTCTCAAGAACGGTCCGGCA
>NZ_CAXCAM010000005.1:0-98112 GCF_963980585.1 uncultured Ilumatobacter sp. | reverse complement strand
AGCCGGTCAGCCGGTCAGCCGGTCAGGGCAGATCAGAGACGGCGCGGGCCAGGAGATCGGCGTCGATGTCGATGGCGAGCCAGAGAGAGGGAACGGCGTCGGGGTCATCGACCGCGGCGTTCACGTCGTCGGGCGACGTCGTGGCGATGACGAGATGGCCGTGTTCGGCGGCTTCGCTGAGCACTCGGCCCTGCGCGGGAAGGACGAACGAGATGCCGAAGGTGCAGCGCACGGGCGAGGTGATCATGATGGCGAGCACGAAGAGGTGCGTCGCCTCCTCGGTGACCTGCTCGGGCGCCAACGCAAGGGCTGCCGCTTCTGTGCGAATGTCGCCGATGCCTTCGACCGCATGCACTCGAGCGAGGTCGGCGATGGCCCCGTCACCCGGACCGACATCGATCACCGCGGTCGGCCAGTAGCCACCGTCAGCATCGAGGGTCATGCCGATGTCGGCAACGGCGAAAACCGGCGTGTCGGTCGGCCCGACTTGGTCGGTCTCGGACTCAGTCAATGAAGGGCAACTTCAGGTTGGGAGTGGCGCCAACAGACAGCGGCGTCGGGCCGTCAGAGCGCAGCCGATGCCATCCCGCTGCTGCGATCATCGCAGCGTTGTCGGTGCACATCGCCCGACTGGGCAGGAACCCTTGGATGCCGTCTCGAGCGCAGCCTTCCAAGATCTCCTCGCGCAGGAGCGAGTTCGCTGCAACACCGCCGCCGAGCACGATGCTGGTGGCCCCCGTCGCCTTGGCCGCGGCACGCGACTTTGCAACCAGCACGTCGACCACGGCGGATTGGAATGACGCTGCAACGTCAGCTGAGCTCACGTCGGGATGCTTTCGGACGTAATTCATCACTGACGTTTTCAGTCCACTGAAGGAGAAGTTGTAGCTGTTGTCCATCAGGGCCCGCGGGAACTTGATCGCATCAGGATCACCGAGGAGCGCTGCTTCGTCAATCGCCGGCCCACCTGGGTAGCCGAGGTCGAGGAAACGGGCAACCTTGTCGAAGGCTTCGCCTGCTGCATCGTCGATGGTCTGCCCGAGCAACCGGTAGCGGCCGTGGTCCTGCATCTCGACCAACATGGTGTGCCCACCGGAGACGAGCAGCACGACGAGTGGGAACTCGAGCGTGGGATCCTCCAGCGATGCGGCGTACAGATGCGCCTCCATGTGGTTGACGCCGATGAACGGCACGTCCCAGGCCAGCGCAAGGGACTTCGCCGCCGACACACCGACGAGCAGCGCACCGATCAAGCCGGGCCCCACGGTGCATGCAACCGCATCGATGCGCGAGTCCTCGACCCCCGACTCGACGATCGCTCGCGCGATCACCGGGTTGAGCACATCGAGGTGCGCACGCGAGGCGATTTCGGGGACCACGCCACCAAACTCGGCATGCAGATCCACCTGAGTCGACACCACACTCGAGACGACGTCGTACCCACCCATCACGAGTGCAGCTGCGGTCTCGTCGCAACTGGTCTCGATGCCCAAGATGAGGGTGGACTCGTCGATCGTCAGGTCGTCATTCACCGGCGCTGTCATGGCTGGCCTCTCGAATCGTGTTGAGCCGGGTGCGATAGCCATCGCCCTGGATGTCGTGGCACCACATCACGATCGCGTCTTCGACGTTGTCGTAGTAGCGCTGGCGCACGCCAGCGGACTCGAAGCCAAATTCCTCGTACAGCCGCTGGGCGCCGTAACTCGACAGACGCACCTCCAGCGTCCACGCGACGCAGCCGCACTCCACGGCGACCTCAGCCAAATGCAGCATCAGCGCTCGGGCGACTCCTTGACGACGAGCGTCAGGATCGACGGCAACGTTGGTGACGTGCGCCTCGTCGACGGCAAACCACACCCCGGCATAACCAACGATGTTGCCGTCTTGGCGTGCCACCACATAGTGGCGGGTACCGGACCGCATCTGGTCGATCTCGCTGACGAACACGTTGTGCGACCAACCCACCGGATAGGCCGCGGCCTCGATGTCGAGAATGCCATGGCGCAGATCGCGCTTACGCAACGGTGCGATCGAGAAACCTTTCTCGTGCTCGCGGCCGAGCAACCGCTCGAGGACGCTCATGTGCGCGCCGCCCGGGTCGACCAGTTGATCTGAGCATCCGGCGCCCGGAGGTAGACCGGCTCGATTTCACGCGGGTTGACCCACTCTTCGCGCAGTGCCCGGGCATGCGCGAGCTGCACGAGCGGCGCCGCCGATGGGTGGGCGTCGCCACCGATCTCGCAGTGGAAACCTTCGAGAATTTCGTCGCGGTACCGAACCGCACCGTCGCCGACCAACAGGACGTCCTGACTGCGGGCCATCAGGTCGGCAACCAGGTCCTCGATCGGACCGACCGCCGGCTCGGCAACCTGCTGCACACCGCCGGGCACTTGGCGATACATGGCATAGAACACCTCGCCCTTCCGGGCGTCGATGACCGGCACGATCACACGATCGGTATGCCGACACGGGAAGGCAAGCAGGTCCAGTGAGGTGATGCCGATCATCGGGATCCGCAAAGCCTGCGCAATCGCCTTGGCCGAAGCCAGCCCGACACGCATTCCCGTGAAGAGCCCCGGCCCCACATCCACCGCGACGACGCTGATCTCGTCCAACTCGATGCCTGACTGTGTGCACACGAATTCGATTGCCGGCACCAAGGTCTCGGCGTGTCGCCGACCCTTCGTGACCTCGAACAGACCAATCACTCCTTCGTGTCCGCCGATCGACACGCTGACGCGCTCCGTGGCGGTTTCGATACCCAAGATCAACATGTGAATTCCGCCAGTCGGTTGCGTAACAAGTCCCAACGGGAGGCCCACGTCGAGCCGGTCCCAGCCACATCGATCAGTCGGCCGCGGTCGAGTGTCAGTTCGTCGGTCTCGTCGTCGGGGTCCTGATCGAGATGGATGGTGAGGTGATCCCCAAAGAACCCCTCGACCACGTCGCCCCACTCCACCAGCACCACGCCACCAAATTCTGCAAGCTCGCCGAGCGCAAGGTCCGCAACCTCTGAGGTGCGGTCGAGCCGATACAGGTCGGCATGATGCATCACGCGGATGCCACGCACTGCGGTACCGAGGTCGTAGCTGTGCACCAGCGTGAACGTTGGCGACGTGATCGGCTCCCCGATTCCGAATGCGGCGCCAAAGCCCTGTGCGAATGCAGTCTTGCCCGCACCCATTTCGCCAGCGAGCACGATCACGTCACCGGAGCGCGACACAGCGGCGACGGCGGCGGCCACAGCGTGGGTGTCGGCAATCGACGATGCTCGAAGGTGCAACATCAGCCATCGATGCTACGGCGCGGGAACCGAGGCACACGCGACGATATGCCACACACGATTTCGTAACCGATCGTGTCCAATCGGTCAGCCCAGTCCTCCGCGCGAATTGTCTGCTCGCCGTCGGGGCCGTCTTGGTTGCCGATCAGCACCACGTCGTCGCCGACGTTGACCTCGTCATCACCGCAGTCGACCATGAGTTGGTCCATCGTGACGCGGCCGACGATCTGTCGCCGACGACCGCCAATCAGGACTTCACCGCCCGTTGATGACAGTCGGCGCGGCACGCCGTCGGCGTAACCGATGGGAATGGTCGCCACCGTGGTGTCGCGCTCGAACTTGTGGACGCGCCCGTACGAGATGCGGCTCCCGGCGCGCGCCATCTTCACATACGACACACGAGCGCGAAGTTGTAGTGCAGGTCGGAGGTCAGCACAGAGGTCATCGACGCCGTGTCCAGGCGATACGCCATAGATCGCGATCCCGGCGCGCACCATCGAACGTCGAGTCTCGGGATGGGCCAGTGTCCCCGCAGAGTTGGCGAGGTGAATGAGCGGCACGGAACCCACCCGCTCGATGACGTGTTCGAGCGCACCGTCGAAACGCTCGACCTGGCGAGCGGTGAAGGCGTCCGACGGATCATCGGCAACAGCAAGATGGCTGAACACGCCGGCAAGCCGAACCGCTGGCGCACGTTCGGCAATCGACTGCGCCATGGCCGCGGCAGCATGCGGGTGCGCGCCGACACGCTGCATGCCGGTATCAATCTTCAAATGCACGGGCAAGCCGGTGGGCCCGACGGCGACGAGTGCGTCGAGGAACTGACGGGTGTACACCGTCGGCGTCAGACGGTGCTCGACGATGTGCCCGGCCGTCTCGGGCGGCTGCTCGCTGAGCAGCAGGATCGGTGCGTCGATCCCGGCCCGGCGCAGTTCGAGCCCTTCGGCGACCAAGGCAACGCAAAGCCCTTCGGCACCCGCGTCCATCGCGGCCCGGGCCACATCGACGGCACCGTGGCCATAGCCATCGGCCTTCACGACTGCCCAGACTGCAGCGGGGTCAGCGACTGCGCGGAGGGACGCGACGTTGTGACGAATCGCACCGAGATCAATCTCGACCCAGGCCCAACGGGTGTCGCTCATTGCGCGATCACTTCCATTGGGACGAGAGTACGCCAGCGAGCGCCATTGGCAAGGTGCTTGCAAGATCACCGGCGAGCATTCCTCGCCGAGGCAGCAGCGCTCCCGCCTCGGCATGCAACCAGGCAGCAGCCGCTGCCGAGCGCAGCGGATCCAGCCCGCGGGCCAATCCAGCGGCGATGATGCCGGTCAGTACGTCACCAGATCCAGCAGTCGCCAGGCGCTCATCACCATGGTCGACCACCAGCGCTGCTCCCCTCGGATTCGCAACAACCGTCGTCGGCCCTTTCAGCAACACGGTGCACTCCAGGTGTGCAGCGAGCTCGCGAGCGGCAGCAACACGATCCGGTCCGGGGAGCGATCCGGTCAGCTCGCGGAACTCGCCGTCATGCGGTGTCAACACGGTCGGATGCGACCGTCCCGCCAGAACGCCGGCAGCGCCTCCGTCGGCATGTGCGAGCGCGAACAGTCCGTCGCCGTCGACCACCACCGGCTGCGGAGCCGAAGCGACGCATGCCCGCACGGACTGCAGCGTTCCGTGGCCACGCCCGAGGCCCGGACCGATAGCCAGCGAACCGAATCGGTCGGCCTCGGCCAACACCTCGGCCGACCAGTCCTCGGCCGACAGCAGGGTCTGCACAATTTCTGGCCGACAGGCGACCATGAGGCCGGGAGCAGACAACTTGACCAGCCCAGCTCCTGCTCGCGCTGCGGCCTCGGCGGCGAGAGCGGCCGCTCCAGACATTCCCTCGCTCCCAGCGACGACGCGCACCGCGCCTTGCCACTTGTGCGCGTCGAAAGGTCGCTCCGGCCACCACGCCCCGACGTCAGCGCGATCGACGCGGTGACATGTTGCAGCGGACACATCGAGGCCGATGTCGACAACGTCGATGGTCCCTGCGCGCTCCGCGCCGGCTCCGAACAGCAACCCCGGTGCAAGTGCCTGGAAGGTCACGGTGCGGTCCGCTGCGATAACGCTCCCGCTGATCGTCCCTGTCAGCGCGTCGACCCCACTCGGTATGTCGACAGCGAGCACCGGCGAGGTGCCGACATCAGGAGCATCCCAAGCGCCGCGGAAACCTGTCCCGTAGGCCGCGTCGATCACCAGATCTGCCGCTGGCAGCGCCGCAGGTGCCAAGGCTGCATCGATGATCTCGACGTTCACCCCTCGCGAGCGCAGGATGCCGGCGGCAACGCGCCCATCGTTGCCATTGTTCCCTTTGCCCACAATGACGCGGACAACCCGTCCGTACGAGCCGCCGAGCATCTCGAGTGCGACGCGCGCCACTGCTCGGCCAGCGCGGTCGATCAACTCCTCGATCGATTCTGGGGCGCCCGCATCGACCGCCGCCATCTCGTCCGGAGTGAGGATCGGCTGCATTGTGCGGTGGGTCGAGTGCTTGCTATTTCACGTGCTGGTTATGCGGTGAGCGTCTCGCGGAGTTCGCGTTTGAGGAACTTGCCACTTGCGTTCCGCGGCAAGGGCTCCCCGAGGATCCAGATCCGCTCAGGGATCTTGAACTTGGCCAGCGATGTGCTCAGGAACTCTCGAAGCTGGTCCTCGGTGAGCGATGTCCCGTCAGCAAGCACAATGGCTGCACCGACGAGTTCGCCGAGACGGTCATCAGGAACGCCGAAGACGGCGGCCTCGGCAACGGCGTCATGCTGGTAAATCGCCGTCTCGACTTCGCTGCAGTAGATGTTCTCCCCGCCGCGCAGCACCATGTCCTTCGCGCGGTCGACGATGAACACGTAGCCGTCTTCGTCGATGGTTGCGATGTCACCGGTACGGAACCATCCATCTTGAATGGCCTCAGCGGTCGCCTCCTCGCGGTTGAGGTAGCCCTTGATGACCACCGAGCCGCGCACACAGAGCTCGCCGACACCGCTGTTCGGCACGTCGTCGCCGACCTCGTCGATCAGCTTGCCGTCGAGGGTCGGAACGATACGTCCGCACGATGCGGGCTTCGCGACGTACAGCTTGCCGGAGTTCGCCGTCACAATGCCGTGTGTCTCGGTGAGGCCGTAACCCGTGCTGGGCGCGGTGCCCTCTTGCGACTGGTCGATTTTCTCGACGAGGTCGGGCTGCAGCGGCGCTCCACCACCACCCAGGCCGACGAGCGTTGAGGTGTTGCGAGTCTCCCAATCCGGATGCATCAGCATCTCACGACTCATCGTGGGCACGCCCGAGAAGTTGGTGACTCCTTCCCGCTCGATCAGTTCGAGGGCCCGCGCAGCATCCCACTTGTAGGTCAGCACCAGCTTGGAGCCCGAGATCGTGGCGGGATGCAGCAGGCAGTTGTTGGCCGTGACATGGAAGAGCGGCGTCGGAGCCATGAACACGTTCTGCTTGTTCGGGTCCGCTGGGGGCGCTGGATCTTTGCCAGCTTTGGCTCCGACCTTTGCTTCTGCGGCTCCTGCCACGCCGGTCATGAACGCCAGATTGAGCAGGTTGTGCACCGAACCGCGGTGCGTGAGCTGCGCTCCCTTGGGGAACCCGGTCGTGCCGGAGGTGTAGAAGATGCACGCATCGTCATCAGGGTCGATGTCAGCAGCGGGGAGTCCCGCTGGCGCCGTTGCAGGATCGATGACGTCGTCCCAGTGGTCGGCGCCCTCGGGGAGGTCACCCTCGGTGCGTACGGCGATGACGTGCATCGCATGCTTCTCGCGCAGCTTCGAGAGGATCGGAACGACTCGCTCGAGGCGTTCGCTGTCGGCGATGAGCACCTTCGGGGCCGAATCGGCAAGCCCGTATTCCATCTCATCGGTGGTCCACCAAGCGTTCATCCCGACACAGGCGGCGCCGATCGACACGATGGCCCAGTACCCAAACACCCATTCGGGATAGTTACGCATCGCAAGCGCGACACGATCGCCCGGGCCAACGCCGTGCACATCACGAAGGTGATGTGCCAGAGCACGGATGTTGGCATCTGATTCGGCGTACGTGTAACGCTCATCTTCGAACACGACGTAGTCGCGGTCGCCATAGCCAGTCGCCAGCTCCCACACGAACCGCATTGAGGGCGGCGCCGCTTCGTACACGCGCATCGGAACGCCTCGGACTTCGATGTCCTTCATGGCGAACTGCGACCCCGGCTGGGTCAGTTCGGTCCAGGCCTCTTGAAACTCTTCGAGCATCGGGAGATTGTCGCACCCGGTCCGGCGATGTCACCAATTGGGGGCCAGCCCAGCCGACCGCTCCGAGCCCTACTCGCACACGACGTATGCCGCCGCGACCAAATCGCTGTGGGTCAGACTGAGGTGCCAACGCGTGACGCCTGCTGCTTGGGCCAACTCGGCGGCACGTCCAGTGATCGCCAGGCTCGGCGCGCCCGACGCTGCCCGCTCCACCCACACATCGTGGAAGCTAAAGGCGCCGAGGCCCAGCCCAAGCGACTTCATCACAGCTTCGCGAGCGGCAAATCGGGCCGCAAGCGACGGGATCGGGTCAGATTGTGGCGCGACGTAGTCGAGTTCGATCTGCGTGAAGACTCGTGTCCGCATCGATGGCGTCCGCTCCAGCGTGGTGCGGAACCGCTCGATGTCGACGACGTCGATCCCGATCCCGATCATCGGACCCTGATCACCAACTCGAACATGTCTCAACGATTCCAGTGATCGGCGGTCTCAGAGATCGGACCGATCAGCAACTGTTCGACCGGCAATTCGCCGAGCAGTGAGTCGTCGAAGGCGCCCTCGGTCTCGGTGACCCAGTCGACGAGGCGGTCATACCGTCGGTCGTAACCCTGCATGACTCCCCGCATCACATCGGCGGGCAACTGCTCGTGGAAGGCAACGTGGAGCAACGTGATTCCCGTTGCCTGACCCGCCTTCATCTCGGGCACGAAAATGAGGGTCCGGCCATCGCTCCGCCCACGACCGACGAGAATCTCGCCCTCGGAAGCAACGCGATGCTTGGTGCCACGCAACACAGCGTTGGCATCGACGCGACTGACCAGCCCACGTGCGACGCCGCCGCGATCGATGACAGAGATCGAGTCGCCGTCGATGCCATACCGGGTGTAGCCGTGGACAGCAGCGACTGCCGGATCGAGATCGGCGAGCACTTTCAGCGTGCGATAGCTCAACACGTCGCGGCCAGCGCCGGCCTGGATCACGGCTTGCACGAGGGCTCGGTCGATGATTCCCTCGTCGCTGCGCGAGATGCCGACGGTGACCGTCTTTGCCTGGTGCTTGATCGTGTCAACCGGGCGCGTGAGCTCCTCGATCACCTTGGTCAGTGCCGAGACGAAGTCGTCGATCAATGCGCTGGGTGAGCCGACTTTGCCGCTCTGGCGTGAGTACGCGTGCACGGGCCGGTCGGACAACACGTGACCGAACATCGCGGCCAACCGGACTGCGGTGGACGCTTCCAGGTGCCCGTCGTAGGTCCCGGAACGAAGACCATCGTCAAACGCAGTCGAGAAGCTCGGGACTTCGGCTGCGACTCGCTCGAGTGTTTCGTCGCTCGACAGGCCGAGTCCTGCGAGCTGCTCAACGACCTCGCGCGCTTCGCGCAGGGGGCGGGCAGAGGCATCGATCGCCAACGCGGCCTCGTACCCGAAGAGGTGACCGACCATTGCGGACAAGATGAATCCAAGCGCCGGGTCGACCGCCGGCACCTCGATGGTCGCGACGGCGTTGTAGCGGGTCTCACCGTCGTTGGCGACGACAATCGGAGTCGCCTTGTGCGCCTTGAAGATGGCCACTTCCTTGGCCACGTCATCAGCCGTCGATCCTTCGAGGCCGGCGGCGCAGACCAAGATCAGCGGTTCCGACGACAGGTCGATGTGCTTCTTGTCCTCCGTCGAGTCGCAGGCCATGGACTTGTAGCAGAGCTCGCTGAGCTTGATCCGGACTTCTTCGGCGGCGACCTTGTTCGGTCCGTTGCCGACGACGGCCCAATAGCGCTTCGACGGGGCGAATCGGCGAGCAGCGTCGGCGATGCCCTCACGTCGACTGAGCACTTCGCGCATGGCCTCCGGCAGCGCGCGGAGCGCATCGAGGAGCTGGGACCGACGCGTGGACAGACCCAACGAAGCAGCATCAGCAATTGCACACGCCAGCACGGCGCCTGCGGCGACCTGCGCGTAGAACGCTTTGGTCGAGGCGACGGACATTTCCACGTCGCGGCCGTCGGAGGTGTACAACACGCCGTCGGCCTTGTCGGTTAGGTCGCTGCCGCGCCGGTTGACGATGCCGATGACCGCCGCCCCACGCGAGCGCAGCAGGTCAACGGTGCGATTGGTGTCGGTCGTGGTGCCCGACTGGCTCACCGCAATCGCCAGCGTGTCGCTCATGTCGAGACGCATGTTGAAGCCCGACAACTCTGTTGCAGTGATTGCGTCGACGTCCAGGACCGACCCGGTGAGCTCATCGAGGATCGCTGCCATGCTCTGCCCGGCGACGGCAGCGGTGCCCTGTCCGATCACGCGCACGCGAGTGATCGTTCCTGCAGCCAACCGTTCGACGATCGATGCCGGCAGCGCCCGGTCGCCGACGACGGCGCGCAGCTCGCCATCCGCTTCAACGATCTTCCCGCGCAACGTCTTGGCGAAGCTGTTCGGCGACTCAGAGATCTCCTTGAGGAGGAAGTGCGGGGCGTCGCCGCGGTCGATGTCTCGAGTGGTGACTTCGGCGACCGCGATATCAGCGTCGACAACCGGTATCTCGGCGCCGTCGTAGGCGAGGCGAGTGATGCCCTCGAGGTCACCCGACTGCGCCCCGTTGAGCACGACGATCTCGCCCCCTCGCTCGCCGTCCATCCGGACGTATCGCTCGGTCTCTTCGACGACTCCGTAGGGCTCGCTCGCGACCACATAGCAGTCATCGCCCAGACCGATGTACAGACCTTGACCACTCCCCCGCAATGCGAGGAAGAGCGTCTCTGGTGCTGCAGCGGTGGCGACTCCAATGGCGATCGAACCCTCGAACACCGCCACCGTGCGACGGAAGGACTCGGCTGGAGCGACTCCGTCGGCGAGGTGGCGCGACATCAATGTCGGGATCACTTTGGCGTCGGTGGTAATCGGTGCTGGGATCCCCAAGGAGTGCTCGGCGCGCAGGTCGGCATGGTTGTCGACGTCCCCGTTCAAGGCGGCCACGACATACGGTGCCGGCGCGGTGCCGGCGGACTGCTCGAGCTCGACCGAGTTGAGCGGGTGCGTGTTCGGCTCAGAGATGATTCCGACGCTCGCCCAGCGCGTGTGCCCAAGCAGCGCGACGCGAGCAGTCGGCGCTTGGAGCGCACGGCGGAGCAACGCGTCGGACCGAAGGGCCGCGCGCAGAGCAGCGGTGTTATCGCCCAGCTCACCGATCTCCGCGGCAGCTTTGTAGACAAACGAGAGGGAGTCGCCGGACACTTCGACCGATCCCGACTGAAACAACGGGTCGTGGCCGCGTTCGGCAAGCAGCGTTGCCAACGCGTCGGCGCTGATGTCGTGACCCCACAGATACAGGTGGACCCCGGCGGAGTCGCGTCCGCGCACTTCGAGTCGGTCAATGGCGGAGAACGCCTGTTGGGCAACGAGATACCCGGAAAGAGAAGAGGGTGATGCTTCCGGCCCTGCGAGGCTCTCGACCTCGCGAACAGTTCTCAGTCGGTCGTGAGCGATGGTCCACACCGCGTCCTTCAACGTGATCAGGTCGGCGTTCGCGCGTTCCAAAGCGTCAGCCGTGAGGCCACCCATACCCTCGTCAGCATCACGACCGTCCTCTCCGGCGAGCGTGCTCGCATCGAGGTCCGACTCGATCTGGGCGGCGAACGCATCGAGTTGATCGAGCCGACCAGTGATCGAGGCAACGAGGTCAATGCGACCGGCCAATGCCAGCACGCCAGGCAGACCCTTGAGCAATGCATCGACCGCTGCAGCTTCGCCAGCGACCGCCAACACATCAGGCCGAGCGGCCAGTGCTGCATCGAGCCCCGCGAGAATCTGATCGTCAGTCGGAGTGGGCCTCGTCGGTGGCCGGCTGACAATTCCAATGATGCCGCACATGAGGGTTGCAGGCTATCGACCTGGGCCACCGGGTCAGGGCCACTCGCTCGTGCCAGCGAACAATCGAGCCGGGCTTGATGTACAGGAACAGATCCGTTACTTGACCGTCAAGCGAACTTGGTGCGAGCAACTTCGGCCAGTTGGTCGGCAGCGGCCTGGGCCTGATCTGGTGTTGCTGCTTCGACCATCACACGGATCAGCGGCTCGGTACCGCTGGGCCGGACGAGGACACGACCGGTGGCGCCAAGGTCGGCTTCGACAACGGCGATCTCGTCGGCGAGGCGCTCGGCGACGTCCGGGACGCGCTCACCGACACGAACGTTGACGAGTGATTGGGGAAGCGACGTCATGGCGTCGCTGGCAATGTCCGCGAGAGTGCGCTCAGAGCGCTTCACGATGTCGATCAAGGCGACTGCGGTCAGCAGCCCGTCCCCGGTGGTGGCATGGTCAGCAAAGATCACGTGGCCGCTCTGCTCGCCACCGAGGGAATGGCCGCCGGCACCGAGTGCCTCGAGCACGTAACGATCACCGACGCCGGTTTCGACGACGTTGATGCCCGCCACGTCCATCGCCAGCCGGAATCCGAGATTGGTCATCACGGTGACCACCACCGTGTCGTTGGCGAGTTGGCCTCGACCGCGGAGGTCCGCCGCGCAGATAGCGATGATGTGGTCACCGTCGACAACCGTGCCCGTGCCGTCGACAGCAATCAACCGGTCGGCATCACCATCGAGCGCCACGCCGAGATCGGCGCCGTGCTGAACCACCGCCGCTGCGACCAGCTCGGGGTGCGTGGCACCACAGCCATCATTGATGTTTCGACCGTCAGGGTCCGCAGCGATCACCACGACGTCGGCACCTGCGGCACGCAGCACGTCGGGAGCGATCGAACAGCCAGCGCCATTCGCCGCGTCGAGCACGACCTTGATGCCTGCGAGATCGCGCCCGTCGAGGAATGCCAATACGTGCGCCGAATAGGGCCCAGCATCGTCGTGCGTTCCGAGTCGGCCGGCTGAGCCAGTCGGATCACCCAACGATTCGAGCACTGACTCGATCCGTGCCTCGACATCGTCGGTCAGCTTGGTCCCACCGGGCGCAAACAGCTTGATGCCGTTGTCGCCATACGGGTTGTGGGACGCAGAGACCACTGCGCCCATAACGCCAAGGCGCTGCGCTTCGAAGGCGACCATTGGTGTCGTGGCGGTGCCAAGATCGATCACATCGACACCTTCGGCAGCGAAGCCCGCACCCAACGCCGCTCGCAACATCGGCGTTGACTCTCGAGTGTCACCACCGATGACGACGACATCGACGGGTTCGGACGCCACCGAGGAACTCGTGTCCAAACGCGAAAGAACCTGGGCCGCAGCGCGACCCAGGTTCAATGCGAATCCGGCAGTGAGTTCGGTATTGGCGACGCCACGGACGCCATCGGTCCCGAACTTCATCGTGCCCAGCCGAGCGCTAGCGCTTGGTGAACTGCGGTGCCTTACGAGCCTTCTTGAGGCCGTACTTCTTCGACTCCTTCTTACGAGAGTCACGAGTGAGAAGACCGGCGGACTTCAACGTGCCGCGGCTCTCAGGGTCGAGTTCGAGAAGCGACCGAGCAATGGCCATGCGCAGTGCGCCGGCCTGTCCGCTGATGCCGCCGCCGTGGATGCTGGCGCTGACGTCATAGGACTCGGTGGTCTCGGTCACGGTCAATGCCTCGGTGACGACCATCCGCGACGCGGCGGTCGGGAAGTACACGTCGAGTGCCTTGCCATTGATGCTGAACTGGCCCGTTCCGGGGCGCAGCGACGCACGTGCGACGGAGCGCTTGCGACGGCCGGTGGTCTGGGTGAGCGGTGCTGTTGCCATTGTGTGGTTCCTGTTTCTCAGCGACGCTTCGCGCCAGCGATTTCGAATGCCTTGGGCGACTGCGACCCATGCGGATGGTTGGAGCCCGCGTACACCTTCAGCTTGGTGAGCTGCTGGCGACCGAGGGGGCCCTTCGGGAGCATGCCACGCACCGAGCGACGAACGGCGTCGGCAGGCTTGCGAGCATGGAAGTGAGCGAACGACTCGCTCTTGATGCCGCCCGGGTAGCCCGAGTGGGTGTAGATCATCTGGCGCTCGGCCTTGTCGGAGGTCATGATGACCTTGTCGGCGTTGATGATGATCACATGGTCGCCGGTGTCGATGTGCGGCGCAAAGATCGTCTTGTGCTTCCCGCGCAGGAGACGAGCGACTTCGGTTGCCATGCGCCCGAGGACCATGCCTTCCGCGTCGATGACATGCCAGTCACGGGTGATTTCGCTTGCTTTAGGTGTGTAGGTGGCCATGGCCGAACTCGTCTCGTTGGAGATGTGGTTTCCGACTGCGTCTCGATTGCTCGATCACACAGCATCCAAGTGCAGGGCTCACACGCGTGGCGCGTCAACCTGCTCCAGGGAACCGTGCAATGATACGGCGCGCGACGAGACGCTCCAACGCCAGCGGTCAGATGCCGAGGGCAGACTGTCAGGCGTCGACCACCGCGTTGCTGGCGTCGACCACTTCGTCGACCCAGGTCACGACGCGATCCGCCATCGCGAGCGACGAATACTCGGCATCGACCCGCTGACGGCACATCGCCCGGTCGATCTGATCGATCCGCTCGACGGCGTCAGCCAAGGCGTCCACGTCATCGGCAGGCACCACAAAGCCGGTGACACCATCGACAACAATCTCTGCGGGCCCTCCGCGGTCGTAGGTCAGCACCGGCACACCTGTCGCCATGGCTTCGATCGCCACGTTGCCGAACGCCTCGACCCACTTCGGGGTCATCACGAGCGCGGCACAGCGACCGATCTCTGCCTGCAGCTCATCGGTTGGGAGAAAGCCGCGGTAGTCCAGTCGGGCGTCGGGATGATCGATCGCCACGCGGTGCCAATACGCCTCGTCCTGCATCATCCCCCACACTCGAACGACGCGTCCGGTGCGCGCCGAGAGCTCAGCGACGTCCTCGAGTCCCTTCTCCGGCGAGATTCGTCCGACGAAGCCAAGTGCCGCCTCAGCGTCAGGACGAGTCTGCAGGTCGTAGCGCTCGGTGACGATGCCGTTGCCGACGATACGGAACATGGCGGGGTCGGGGAATGTGTTCGCCTGCGCCATGCTGTGCGCAGCCAGTCGGCCTGAAAGTTCCAGCTCGACATCGGCCAGGGCGCTGTCCATCACATCGTTCAGGGAACCCATCGAAACGAGGTGCAGGACAGGCACCCGCATGAACGGCGTGAGGTACAGCGGCAGCCAGTCGTAGGCGAGGTTGATGACGGCGTCGAACTGGTCCTGAATATCTGACACGGTGCTCCACATCGCTGCGAGTACCGAGCCGCTGGGCATCTCGATCGGAGCGTCACGCGCTTGTGTCTGGCTGCTCACCTGCAGTGCACCCTTGACCTGGTGCACGCGTTCACCGACGTGGAGCGAACCCGCAGGCGCGACGACTTCGACATGGTGCCCTTGGAGGCCGAGTCCGTACACGAGATTGTGCAGCGTGAGTTCGACGCCGCCGCCAATTCCGGAGCCGAGTGGGCCGACCGGCGTCGATGCCAACAGAATCCGTCGTGGAGTCACGTCGAGTTCAACCCATCGAGACACCGGATATTCCCCCGAAGTACTGTCGGGACGGTCATGGCAACAGAAGATTCTGAAGATTCTGAAGATTCTCCTCAAGAACCGGCGGCAGCACGCCGATACCCCTCAGTGAGGCCTGTGGAGAACTCCATGCCGACTCCGACGGTCGATGCGCTCAGCGACCCGGTGATCGGTGTCGACCCTCAGGGAATTCTTCGCTACGGCAACGAACGAGCCATGGAAGTACTCGGTTGGGACACCAACATCTTGGGTACCTCGGTGCTCGATCTCATCCATCCGGATGACATGAACATCGTGGTGTCGTCGATGTCGACCGTCCTCGACAAGTCCTTCGGGCAGCTCCTCCGGATCCGAGCCCGCCACAGCCGCGGCATGTGGGTCCATCTCGAACTCCGTGGGTCGGTGCAGACCGTCGACGGAGATGACCTCATCGTGCTCGTCGCCCGCGACACCACGGACCGCCATCAACTCGACTTCGATCAGGGGGACGTGGATGTGTTGCGGTCGGTGATGGACAACATGCACGGCATGGTGGCGTTAATGACCGAAGACGGGCGAGTCCGTTCCATCAACGGCGCTGTGACGCGCCTCCTGGGTCACGATCCCGAGTTGATCCGCAACCAGCCGTTCGTCAAGTTCCTCCACGAGGACGACCGCGAGGAGATTCTCGACATTGTCCAGGCGCTCGCACCCGCCTCGACGGTGAACTTCGATGCTCGCCTGCGCGATGCCAACGGGACCCACCACGTGTGCGAGTTCACCGTCAACAACCTGCTCGACGATCCGATCGTCGGCAACTACATCGTCAGCGCACAGATCGCCACGTCGCTCGCCGATGCTCGCAACCTCGCCGACTTCTTGGCAGAGCACGACAACCGAACCGGGCTCCTCAACCGTGATGGGTTCATGCGAGCCGCTCGCGACCTCATGGCCGATGGCGGCGGTCTGGGACTCATGATTATCGACATCGTGCAGTTCCGCTCGATCAACGAGTTGTACGGCGAGCCGGTCGGTGACGCCGTGCTCACCGCCGTTGCCCAGCGCATCGGTCAGATCAGCTGGCCAGATCTCTTGACGGCGCGCTTTGGCGGCGACGAGTTCGTCATGGCAGTCCGATCATCAACCGAGGCATCGATCGCGATGTTGCGCGAGCGCGTCAGGCGCGATGTGGCCCGATCGATTGCAGTCGATGAGCACGAAGTCAACTTCGCCATCCGCACCGCAACGTCCTTTGAGGCCCAGCCCCAAGGCCTCGACTCGCTCCTCGTTCGCGCCTCCAACGAGTTGATGTCAATCAAGCGCAACGCTGACCCCGAGTCGGGCGGCATCTCCTTCGACGCGATCAACCAGCGCCGAGCCCAGCTCGACCAGCTGCGTGCTGCGCTGAACAACGGCGAGATCCAGCCGTTTTACCAGCCGATCGTCGACGTCGATGGCAATGTTCGGGCGGTCGAAGCGCTCGTGCGATGGGTGCACCCGGTCCGGGGCGTCCTCGGTGTCGGCGAAATCCTCCCACTTGCCCAGATGGCCGGCCTGGCGGAATCAGTCGACGAGCGAGTGCTCGAAATGGCGCTGGCATTCGCGGCACGGCTCGAGGCTGCCGGACACGGCACGGTCGAGGTTCATGTCAACGTCGATCCGAAGGTCATTGCGTCACCGGCGTTCGGGCCATCGTTTCTCGAGCGGTGCCAAACCGCCGGCACGAACCCGAGCCAGATGGTTGTTGAAATCACCGAAACCGATCTCTTGGCTCCCGGGGCCACCTCGTTGTCAAACATGGACAAGCTGCGGCGCGCGGGCACCCATGTGTCGATCGACGACTTCGGAACCGGTTATTCCAGCCTCGCTCACCTCCTCGAACTGCCCGTCGACGGCGTCAAGATCGACCGCCGCTTCGTTGCCGGCATCGACATCGATCCCGCTGCGACAAACTTGACAACGGCAATTCTCGGACTGAGCGACAGTCTCAAGCTGACGTGCGTCGCCGAAGGCGTGGAACAGCCGTACCAGCGGGACCGTTTGGCCGAGCGCGGGTGCAGCCTTTTCCAAGGCTGGCTCTTCGCCCCGGCAACGCATGGCGACGAAGTTCTCCAGATGCTGCCGCGCATCTCTCCCACCATCGACGACGACGCCCGCGCCCCATCCCCGTGAGCTGACGTCGGTTCGGCTGGGCATCGCCACGAACATTCCCACGGCGCCGAAGCACCGATGCTGTCCGGTCCTCACACCGCAGCGTCCCAGCGGGGGCCATCGAAACCGATGTGCCACAGCGTCAGCCCGGTCGGAGGCGCGACCTGCCCGGCGGCATTGCGGTCGCGTGCGGCAAGGATCGCCGGAATTTCGGCAGCGTCGATACGACCGAAGCCCACATCGACCAGCGTGCCGACGATACTGCGCACCATTTGATGGCAAAACGAAGATGCAGTGATCTCGAAGCGCACGAGTGCCGACGAATCGGGCCGACGCCAACGAGCATGGTGCAGCTCCCGCTGCAGACTGGGTTCGCCGTAACCCGGACCGGGCTTCGGCTTGCGACAGAACGACGAGAAGTCGTGGTTCCCGAGCAAGAAGCCCGCCGCTGTGTTCATCGGCTCGATGTCGACGGCCGGCCCGATGTGCCACGCGTGACGCGCGACGAGCGGGTTTGGTGACCGGTCGTTCCAGATGTCGTACCGGTACGTGCGCGATGTTGCCGAGAAGCGCGCGCTGAACGCATCGTCGACCCACGCCGGATCACGCACCGAGATCTCGGGCCGGAGCAACTGGTTGATGCTCGACATCAGCCGGTACAGATCGGTCTCGACCGGAAGACGACCGTTGACCACCTGACCCCAGCCGTGCACGCCGGCGTCAGTGCGCCCACCCAACACCAATTCGACAGGGCGCCGCACGACGCGTTCGATCGCCCCGCGCAGTTCGCCCTCGACGGTTCGTACGCCGTCGCTCTCCGCAAAGCCGCGGAAGTCGGTGCCGTCGTACGCGACGAGGAGCCGGACGTTCCGAAGCTGTTGCCCCGTCACACCCGGCTCCACGCCATCGGTCATTCGATTGTGCCCTGTGTCCGGGGCGGAACTCAGACGAGTTCGATGCGGGCCATCTCGGCGTTGTCGCCGTGACGTGTCCCCATCTTCAGGATCCGGGTGTAACCACCCGGACGTTCCATGTAGCGCGGGGCCACATCGTGGACCAGCTTGTAGGTCATCTCGCGGTCACCGAGGAACGCCTGGATCTGACGGATCCGGTGGACCTGCATCGGACCTTCCTCTTGGGCCTTCTTGGCCTTGGTGATCAGCTTCTCGGCGATCGGCCGAAGGTGCTTGGCCTTGGCTTCGGAAGTGGTGATGGCCTCGGCGGCGAAAAGCGACGCTGCGAGGTTGGCCATCATGAGGCGCTGGTGCGATGCGGAGCTACCGAAGCGGCGTGAGCGGCGGGGTGTAGGCATGATTCAGTCTGTCTTTCTTGATCGCAGCTGGGCTCAGCCGCGAAGCTGGAGGCCACGCTCGTCGAGCTTGGCCTTCACTTCATCGAGGCTCTTCTGGCCAAAGTTGGTGATGTTGAGTAGGTCGTCTTCGGTTTTCGTCAGCAGTTCGCCGACCGTGTTGACCTGGGCCCGCTTGAGGCAGTTGTTCGGACGCTCCGAGAGATCGAGGTCCTCGATCGGGAGGTCGAGGTCAGGCGAGCTGACCGTGGTGTCGACGACTTCGCCAAGCTCGAGGCCCTGCGGCTCGTCGGCCATCGACGCAACGAGCTCGGTCAGTGCCGTGAGCGTGGCGCCGGCCGAGGCAAGAGCGTCGCTCGGGGTGATCGAACCGTCAGTGTCGATCTCGATGACGAGGCGGTCATAGTTGGTGGCCTGCTCGACGCGAGTCGGCTCGACGGTGAAGGACACACGGCGGACCGGGCTGAAGATGGCATCAATCGGAATGACGCCGATCGTGCGATTGTCGTCTTCGCGGTTGCTCGAGACGTAGCCACGGCCTTGCTCGACGGTGAGGTCGATCGACAGGCGGCCCTTCGTGTTGAGCGTGGCGATGTGGAGTTCCTTGTTGAGGACCTCGACGTCAGCTGGGCACTCGATGTCGGCGCCGGTGACGTTCGCTGCACCACGAGCGTCGAGACGCATGGTGACGGCCTCGTCAGACTCGCAGGTGACCACGATGTCCTTGAGGTTCAAGATGATGTCGGTCACGTCTTCGGCAACGCCGCCGATCGTGCCGAACTCGTGGAGCGCCTCGTCGAAACGAACCGACGTGATTGCTGCGCCGGGGATCGACGACAACAGGGTGCGGCGCAAGGAGTTACCGAGCGTGTGACCGAAGCCGGGCTCGAGCGGTCCGACAGCAAATTGCTGCCGGTTGTTCGACTCTTCGCCGAGGGCTTCGATGGAGGGGCGCTGCATGACGAGCATTTGGTGCCGGGCCTTTCAACTGCTGTGTTCTGAGGATGCGAGACGGGTGACAGGACGTGGATGCCGGCGGACCGGCGGTGCGAGTGACTCAGACGCTGCTGAGGCCACTCCCGAGGGATTACTTCGAGTAGAGCTCGACGATGAGCGATTCGCGCACCGGGACGTCAATGTGCTCGCGCTCGGGGAGCGAACGCACCGTGACCTGCTTGCCACCGTCGCCGGCCTCGAGCCAGCCAACGAGGCTGCGGTCGAGAGTGTCGCGGTTGTGCTGGATGACGATCATCTTGTCAGCCTTCGGCGAGAGCGAAATCACCTGGCCGCGCTTGACGCGGTAGCTGGCGATATCGACGCGCTTGCCCTCGACCTGGATCAGGCCGTGGTTCACGAACTGGCGTGCCTGCGGGCGGGTCGAGGCCCAGCCGGCGCGGAACACAATGTTGTCGAGGCGGCGCTCAAGGAGCTGCAGCAAGATTTCACCCGTGGGGCCCTGCAGCTTGATGGCCTCTTCGTACGTCTTTTTAAATTGACGTTCGAGGACGCCATAGATGTACTTCGCCTTTTGCTTTTCCTGCATCTGGGCGAGGTACTCAGAAGAGTTGCCACGACGGCGGGTGCGCCCGTGCTGGCCGGGCGGGAAGGGGCGACGCTCAAGAGCGGTCCGACCCTTTTCGTTCTCGAAGATGTTGACGCTGAGGCGGCGCGAGATGCGCACCTTGGGTCCGGTGTAACGAGCCATTGTTCAGTGATCTCTCTTGCTCAGCCGCGCCGACGCTTGGGCAAGCGGCAGCCATTGTGGGGAACGGGGGTGACGTCCTTGATCGAGATGACCTCGATGCCGGTGTTCTGAATGGAACGGACGGCGGTGTCGCGGCCCGAGCCGGGACCCTTGACCTGGATCTCGGCGCGACGCAGGCCGTGTTCCTGTGCAGCGCGGGCAGCCTTTTCGGCGGCGAGCTGTGCAGCGAACGGCGTGCTCTTGCGGCTGCCTTTGAAGCCGACGGCGCCCGACGATGCCCAGGCAATGACATTGCCCTGCGGGTCGGTGATGGAGACAATGGTGTTGTTGAACGTGCTCTTGATATGCACGACACCAGTGTTGACGTTCTTGCGGTCGCGCTTGCGTGGGCGACGGGCTGCGGGTTGCTTGGCCATTACTTGCGAACTGCCTTCTTCTTGTTGGCCACCGTGCGCTTCGGCCCCTTACGGGTGCGAGCGTTGGTGTGGGTGCGCTGACCGCGAACGGGCAGGCCCTTGCGATGCCGGATGCCCTGGAGGCAGCCGATCTCGATCTTGCGCTTGATGTCGCCCTGCACGTCGCGGCGCAGGTCGCCTTCGATCTTCAGGTTCTGATCGATATACGAACGGATCTGATTGACCTCGTCCTCGGTCAGGTTGGAGACCTTGGTGTTGGGGTCCAAGGTCAGGTCAGCGCACATCTTCTGGCTGGTCGGCAGACCGACGCCGAAGATGTAGGTGAGCGAGATCTCCAACCGCTTCTCGCGGGGGATGTCGACGCCGGCAATACGTGCCATGAGTTACTTGCTCCTCAGCCTTGACGCTGTTTGTGACGGGGATTGGTACAGATGACCATGATGCGGCGGTGGCGACGAATCACCTTGCAGTTGTCGCACATTGCTTTGACGCTGGGTCGTACTTTCATGGTTCTCTCTACTTGTACCTATACGTGATACGGCCTCGGGTGAGGTCGTAGGGGGTGAGTTCAACCTGCACCTTGTCGCCGGGGAGAATACGGATGTAGTGCATCCGCATCTTTCCGGAGATGTGCGCCAGCACTTCATGGTCGTTTTCGAGCTTGACCTTGAACATGGCGTTCGGAAGGGATTCGAGGATCACGCCTTCGAGCACGATCGCATCTTCCTTTGGCTTTGGCAGGGGCTTCTCCTCTTCGATTCGTTTGCGATTCTGAGAGCAACGATTGGCCCAGCGTGTGGACCTGATCGTGGCTCATTTCGCAAGCTTGCGTGAGAGCACGCTTGCGCGGCCTGCTGAACAGACCGGCGAGCCATGCTAGCGGAGCATTTCGCGAACCCAAGCGCGAAATCCGCGTACTTTCCTGTGACCTGTGATAGTGCCGAGGTCCCGACTGGCCTGTCCGCGCTCGTTTGCGTCGGGATATTGGTGACCCGGTCCGCAAAATCTCGGACACAAACGCGTCTGCGGCGTTCAATCGAGCGGTGTAAAGATCGTCCCGCGCAGCAATCCCGTCACTGCGTCAACAGCTCGACGATGTTGTTCGGGTGACATGCCGACCGTCTCGGTCAAGCCCACGAGCACGGTCCGCACGAACTCGACCATCTCGGGCTTGTGTGCAGGCGCGATTTCGCCGGTTGACAGCCCCGCATCAACAATGTCGACGAAGAACTGCTCACGCGCCTCGGCGTAACGCGACAGCCGCTCGTCGATTTCTGGGTGACGGCGGGCATCGGTGCGCACTGCCCCAACGAAGCCGGCAAGCGACGGATCTTCGATGCCCATCTGATGCGCCGCTTCGAGCACTGCGGTCAGCTTGCCCAGGAAGGTGTCCGAGCTGACGACGGCGTCCTGGAAACGTCGGTAGATCGTGCGTTGCATGTCGCGGTCGACTTCGGCGTACAGGTCAAGCTTCGACTCGACATAGTGGTAGAGCGCTCCGGTGGTGATCCCGGCAGCGGACGCCACGTCCTTATTGGTCACGGCGCCGTAGCCACGCTCGGCGAAGAGGGCTCGAGCCGCTTCCAGGATGGCCTGCCGCGTGTCGGCCGAGTCGGTGGCGGGTGGACGACCGCGACGGCGACCGGACGACGGCTGGGGATCACCGATCTGGTCCACCGCTGCCATCTCCCGAGTATGACGGACGTCCCGGGCCCTGCCGTTACGGAGCGGACGGCGCCGACAGCGCGACAGACTCAGCGCGACAGACTCAGCTCCTCAGGTCATGGCGGCTGGGTCTGGTACACAGTCGTCGGGATGCTCGATGCACCACGGCGACTCGCCCGGCAGTCGACGACGATTCAGCGCGACCAGCCCATAGACCTGATCCAACAACCACGGGACCCCGGGCACGGCCCAAGCCCACATTGGCCATCGGGCCGACCGCCCAGTGGCGAGCGCCAGGGCGATTGCCCGGGCACCACCCACTTTCGTCCCGTCAGCAGTGACTGCCCACGCCGCCACGGCCGCCTCTTCCGCGGTGACGAGCGGTTGCGTGTCGAAACCAATCTGCTGAGACGCAACGATGTCGAGTCGCCGCTCGTCGGTCAGGCGCCGGATCCACCGGGCGCTACGCGTGCAGAAACCTCAATACCCATCAAAGACCAGGGTGGCGCGTTCCGGCCGACCCTCGGGAAGCTGGCCGAAGTCCATACAGCGTTCTAAATGCGGTTGGCTTCGACGGCTTTGACCATCCGAGCGAACACCGCATCGGGGTGGCCGACACCGTTAATGACTACCAGACGATTCTGATCGCTGTAGTGCTTGACCAATGGGAACGTCTGCTCCTCGTAGAGGTCCAGACGCCGGTTGACCGACTCAGGGGTGTCGTCCTCGCGCTGGAGCACGTCGCCGCCACACACATCACAGATCCACGGGCTCGGATCGTTGCCCGTGGCGGTGTAGTTGGTGCCGCAGTCACGGCAAACACGGCGCGCTGAGATGCGGTCGAGCACAATCTCGCGTGGAACGTTCAAGTCGAGCACGACATCGATCGGTCGGTGCTGCTCGTCGGTGATCTTGTCGAGTTCGATTGCCTGATCGAGTGTCCGCGGGAACCCGTCGAGGATGTACCCCCGCTGGCTCGCATCAGGTGCGTTGAGACGCTCGCGCACAATACCGATCATGATGTCATCGCCGACCAGACCACCGGCATCCATGACTTCTTTGGCCATGAGACCCAGCTCGGTCTCTTCGCGCACGGCGGCACGCAGCATGTCGCCGGTCGAGATATGCGGAACGACGAAGTGGCGCGACAGGCGAACACACTGTGTTCCCTTGCCGGCACCCTGACGGCCGAGAATGATGAGGCGAGCGCCCGGAATCATCTGGCGCCGCCTACTTCAAGAAGCCCTCGTAGTTACGCAGCGTGAGCTGGCTGTCGATCTGACGCATCAGTTCGAGTGCGACGCCGACCGAGATGAGCACGCTGGTACCGGCGAAGCCGAAGGAGTTGATATCAGCGGCGATCAGCAGCAGGTACGGCATGATGGCGATGATGGCCACAAAGACGGCGCCTGGCAGCGTGATGCGGTTGACGGCCTTGCCGAGGTAACGCTCGGTCTGCGGGCCAGGCCGGACGCCTGGGATAAAGCCACCCTGCTTGCGCAGCTGATCGGCCTGACGAATGGGGTCGAAGGCGATCGAGTTGTAGAAGTAGGCGAAGGCAATGATCATCAGCGCCAGGATCGTGATGTACACCATGTTCTGCGGGTTGACGATGTACTCGTCAACGAAGCTCTGAACGGAGGATCGCCAGCCACCTTCGGTACTGCCACCGAGCACATTCGACATGATCACCGGCAGGAGCAGGATTGACGAGGCGAAGATGATCGGGATGACGCCCGACTGGTTGACCTTCAACGGAATGTAGGTGTTCTGGCCGCCCATCATCCGACGGCCGACCACACGTTTAGCAAACTGAACGGGAATACGCCGCTGCCCAAGTTCGACGAACACCACCGCCACGATGATCCCCAAGGTGAGCAGCACCATCGCAACAAACCAGAAGGTCTTGTTGAGCTGGAGAATGCCCCAGAAACCACCCGGAAGCGATGCCACAACAGATGCGAAAATCACCATCGACATGCCGTTACCGATGCCGCGCTGGGAGATCAGCTCACCCATCCACATCAGCACCGCCGTACCGGCGACCAGGGTGGGAATGATCAGGTAACCGCGTGGCCACACGCCATCGGGCAGCAGTGGAACAGTCGGTGCAGCACTCGCTGCGGAGAAGAAGGCCGTACCGCGGCCCGTGCCGAAGATGAACACCAGTCCGGTGGCCTGCAGCGTGGCCAGCGCGACGGTGACGTAGCGGGTGTACTGCGTGATCTTGCGTTGCCCGACCGCGCCCTCTTGCTGCAGCTCTTCGAGCTTGGGGATGACAACGCCAAGCACCTGCATGATGATCGATGCAGTGATGTACGGCATGATGCCGAGCGCGAAGATCGAGAACGATTCAAAGGCCCCACCGGAGAACAGGTTGAGGAAACCGAGCGCTCCCTGCTGGTTCGCAGACTCCCGAAGCTGTTCGATGGCGATGCCATCGACGCCGGGAACGCGAATTGCCACACCAAGGCGGTAGATGATCACGATCATGATCACGAACAGCAGCTTGTTGCGAAGATCCGGGATCTTGAAGATGTTCGCGAGATTCGAAATCAAAGGAAGCGGCTCCCTGTCGAGGCGTGATCGCCGTGTCGAGCGTGGTGGAGTACGTGGTGGACACCCAGCGACCGCTGACCGTACCAGCGTGAGCAGGTGCTCAGGCGGGCACGACCAGGGTCGAGCGAATCCGGGTGATCAGCGGTTGGCGAACTGGTTGCCCTGCACTGCAGGACGACCGGCCTTGCCCTCTTCCATGAATGGAAGCGTGATCAGCGTGACCGAGCCACCAGCGGCCTCGATGGCCGAGACAGCAGCGGCCGATGCGCCGTGGGCATGCACGTTGACCTTGGCCGTGATCTCGCCGCGGGCGAGGATCTTGGCGAAGTCACCTTTGGTCAGCAGACCACTGGCAACCAGGTCGTCGAGCGTGATGTCGCTCTGACCGAGCGACTCGGCGAGGTCGTTGAGCGCGTGGAGGTTGATCGCCTGGTACTCGACGCGGAACGGGTTGTTGAACCCACTCAGCTTCGGCACACGCTGCTTGAGGGGAGTTTGACCACCCTCGAAACCGCGGGCAACTGTGTTGCGAGCGCGCTGGCCTTTGGAACCACGGCCGGCGGTCTTGCCGCCCTTGCCGCCGGTACCACGTGCTTTGCGCTTGGCGCTCTTATTCGACCCGGGTGCGGGTGCGAGGTCATGAACCTTCATGCTCAGCTCTCTTCCGTGACGTCTTCAGTAACGATGATGAGGTGCGGAACTCGGGCGATCATGCCGCGAATCTCCGGACGATCAGGAAGCGTGTTGGTGTTGCCGATCTTGCCCAAACCCAGTGCCCGCAGGGTGCCGCGGTGCTTGGGCTTGGTGCCGATGGCCGACTTGATCTGCTTGACGTGGAGCTCACTCATGATCCAGCTCCGGCGGCAGCAGGTGCCGGTGTGTCAGCAGCGACAGGCTTCTTGTTGCGCTCGTTGTACGCGTTGAGCAGACCCTTGGGGATGCACTCTTCGGGTGTCAAGCCGCGGCGGGCCGCGATCTCGTCGGGGCGCTGCAGGGACTTGAGACCCTGAATCGTCGCCCGAGCAACGTTGATGTGGTTGGCCGAGCCGAGCGACTTCGACAGTACGTCGTGCACGCCGGCTTCTTCGAGGATGACACGAGCAGCACCACCGGCGATGACACCGGTACCAGCCGCTGCGGGCTTCATCATGACGCGTCCGCCACCGGTGATACCGATGACCGGGTGAATGATGGTGGAGCCTGCCATCGGGACCTCGAAGAGGTTCCGACGTGCTTCTTCGGTGCCCTTCTGGATCGCCAGCGGCACTTCCTTGGCCTTGCCATAGCCAAGGCCGACCTTGCCGTTGCCGTCACCAATCACCACAAGTGCGGTGAAGGAGAAACGACGGCCGCCCTTGACGACCTTGGCGACGCGGTTGATGGTGATGACACGCGACTCGCGCAAGCCATCGGGGTCCTCGCGGCGGTTGTCGCCACGACCATCACGGTTGTTGTTTCCAAATGCCATCAGAACTCCAGTCCTGCTTCACGTGCGGCGGATGCGACGGCTGCGATGCGGCCGTGGAAGGCGAAACCGCCACGGTCGAAGACGACCATGTCGATGCCTGCGGCCTTGGCGCGCTCGCCGATGAGCTCACCGACCTTGGTCGCTGCTTCGACACTTGAACCCGAAGCCGAGCGCATGTCAGATTCGGTGGTCGAGGCAGCTGCCAGCGTGGTGCCGGCGTCGTCGTCGATGACCTGCACCGAGATGTGCTTGTTCGAGCGGAATACGGCCAAACGAGGACGTGCGGCGGTGCCGTGGACCTTTTTGCGGACCCGACGGTGGCGGCGGATGCGCCCCTGGCGGCGTTGCTGTGCGATCTTCGTCATGACTACTTCTTTCCGGCCTTGCCGGCCTTGCGCACGACGCGCTCACCGAGGTACCGAACGCCCTTGCCCTTGTACGGCTCTGGCTTGCGGATGCTGCGAATGTTGGCGGCGACTTGGCCGACGACCTCTTTGTCGATGCCCTTCACGATGACTTGCGTCTGTGCAGGGATGTCGAAGGTGATGCCCTCGGGCGCCTTGACGTCGACGGTGTGGCTGAAGCCGAGGCTGAGACGAATGTCCTTGCCCTGGGCCTCTGCACGGTAGCCAACGCCCACGATCTGGAGTTCCTTCGTGAACCCCTCGGTGACGCCGATGACCATGTTGTTGACGAGGCTGCGGGTGAGACCGTGCATTGCCTTCGTCTTGTTCTCATCGTTCGGGCGCTCACACGTCAGCGTGTCGCCTTCCTGAGAGATGATGATGTTGCCAGGGATCACTCGAGCGAGTTCGCCCTTGGGACCCTTGACCGTGATGCGGCCTGCAGCGACGGTGACGTCGACGCCTGCCGGGACGGTGATAGTGGCTTTGCCAATACGGGACATGTGTTGCTCCTACTTTCCCGGGTTCACCAGACGTAGCAAAGGACTTCGCCGCCGACCTTGCGCTTGCGCGCTTCACGGTCGGTCATGAGCCCTTGGCTGGTGGACAGGACAGCGACACCCAGGCCACCGAGCACGCGAGGTACGTCGGTGGAGCCGCGGTAGACGCGGAGTCCGGGAGTCGAAATACGGCGCAAGCCCATGATCGTGCGATCACGCTCTTCGCTGTACTTCATGTGGATGGTGAGCACTTCGCCGACACCACGCGGCGAGGGCGCCGTTTCGTAGTCGGTGATGTAGCCCTCGCTCTTGAGGACTGCGGCGAGTGCGACCTTCTGCTTCGACGACGGCATGGGAACCTCGTCGTGCTTTGCGGTGTTCGCGTTACGAACACGGGTCAGCATGTCTGCGATGGGATCTGTCAGCATGGGGTACTCCTCACCAGCTCGACTTCGTCAGGCCGGGGATCTCGCCGGCGTGTGCGAGCTCTCGCAGACACACACGGCAGAGGCCGAACTTGCGGTAGACGGAACGGGCACGACCGCAGCGCTTGCAGCGGGTGTAGGCGCGAACCTTGAACTTCGGCTTTGCGTTTGCCTTGTTAATCAGTGCTTTTTTGGCCATGGTTCAGCTCACTTGCTCTTCTGGCCGCCGTAAGCGGGGCCCTTGCGACGCTTCTTGCGTGGCTCATTGTCGGCGTCGGCGCCCTTCTTGAAGGGGAAGCCATACGCCTCGAGCAGCGCCTTGCCGGCGTCGTTGCTCTTGGCGGTCGTGACGATGGTGATATCCATGCCACGGGGATGGTCGGCGCGGTCGGGATCGATCTCGGCGAACATTGTTTGTTCCGTGAGACCGAACGTGTAGTTGCCATTGCCGTCCCAGCTGTGTGCCGGCAGGCCGCGGAAGTCGCGGATACGAGGAATGGCCACCGAGATAAGGCGGTCGAGGAACTCCCACATCCGATCGCCACGAAGGGTCACCTTCGTGCCGATGGCTTGCCCCTCACGGAGCTTGAAGTTGGCGATCGACTTGCTGGCCTTCGTGATGATCGGCTTCTGGCCCGAGATCACGGTGAGGTCAGCAACGGCAGCTTCGATCAACGACGGCTGACCGGCAGCGCGGCCGACACCCATGTTGATCACAATCTTCTCAAGACGAGGGACATCCATGACGTTCTCGATGCCCAGGCCCTCTTTGAGAGCGGCGGCGATCTCGTCGTTGTAACGCACCTTCAGGCGCGGAATTTCAGCTGTCTCAGCCATCAGACTTCGTCTCCACTCGGACGGGCGATACGCACCTTGGTGCCATCGTCTTTCATTTTGTAACCGAGACGCACCGTCCGACCGCCGTGCACGAACATCACGTTCGAAGCGTCGAAGGGGAGGTCCTTCTCGATAATGCCGCCCTGCTCGTTTGCACGGCTGGGCTTGCTGTGCTTCGACGCCGTGTTGACGCCGTGCACGATGATCTTGTTGGACTTCGGGAAGACCTGGTCGACCTCGCCCTGCTTGCCCTTGTCTTTGCCGGTGACAACCTCAACGGTGTCGCCCTTGCGGAGTTTCATCACAACACCTCCGGTGCCAGTGAGACGATGCGCATGAACTTGCGGTCACGCAACTCACGGCCAACGGGGCCGAAGATGCGAGTACCACGCGGTGTCATGTCATCTTTGATCAGAACCGCAGCGTTCTCGTCGAAACGGATATAGCTGCCATCGGGACGGCGCTTTTCTTTCTTGGTCCGGACGACGACGCACTTGACGACTTCGCCCTTCTTGACAGCTGCACCGGGCATCGCGTCCTTGACCGTGGCGACGAACACGTCGCCGATCGAGGCGTAGCGACGGCGAGTACCACCGAGGACCTTGATACAGAGAACTTCTTTGGCGCCGCTGTTGTCGGCAACGCGAAGTCGAGATTCCTGTTGAATCATTTTGCACGCTCCAACACATCGGTGACACGCCAGCGCTTCTTCTTGCTGAGCGCACGGGTTTCCATGACACGAACCTTGTCGCCAATGTTGACGTCGTTGGTCTCGTCATGGGCGTACAACTTGGTGGTCTGCAGGATCATCTTGTTGTACTTGGCATGCGGAACACGACTGACAACGGCCACTACTGCGGTCTTGTCCATCTTGTTCGACACCACGGTGCCTTCGCGTACCTTGCGAGCGCTGCGGTCAGCAGCCTCTTCGGTTGTTGTTGTTTCGTCAGCCATGCTCAGTTCCCTGCCTCGGCCGCTGCGATTTCTTTCGAGCGGATCAGCGTGTTGATGCGGGCGATCTGCTTGCGGACCTTGCCCATTTCGGCGGTGTTCTCAAGCTGACCGGTTGCGTTGCGGAAGCGGAGATTCAGGGCTTCCTGCTTGGTGGCAGTGAGCTCCTCGATGAGTTCACCCATCGACAACTCCGCCAGATCGTTCTTCTTGCCAGCCATCAGATCGGCTCCTCACGGGTGATGATCCTGCACGCGATCGGCAGTTTCTGAATCGCCTTGTTGAGAGCCAACTTGGCGGTCTCTTCGTCCGGATAGGACAGTTCGAACATCGTGCGTCCAGGCTTCACGACTGCAACCCAAAACTCGGGGTTGCCCTTGCCGGAACCCATGCGGGTCTCGGCTGGCTTCTTCGTGACCGGCTTGTCCGGGAAGATGTTGATCCAGACTTTGCCACCGCGCTTGATGGCGCGGGTCATGGCAATACGAGCGGCCTCGATCTGGCGGGCGGAGATCCAACCCGGCTCGAGAGCCTGAATGCCGTATTCACCGAAGTGCAGCCCGGATCCACCCTTGGTGAGACCCTTGGTGCGACCTCTGTGGTGCTTACGGTGTGCGACCTTGCGGGGCATCAACATGGTGCTGCTCCCTTCCTCAATCCGAGCCGCGCATGCGCGGCCCCTCGTTGGTCTCGCCGGCGGCGGTGCGCTTGGCGATGGCTTCTTCTTCGTCGAGCAACTTCTCGAGTTCTGGATCGGCTTCCTTGACCAGCGGCTGGGCCTCCGGAGCGGGAGCGGCCGTCTCGACCTTGGGGCCAGCGGAGCTGACAACCTTGCGCGGCAGCGGTGCCGGGCCTGAAGTCTCACCGACGGCCATCGCAGCTTCGCGCTGGATCTTGTCGTCGTTGGTCAACTTGTACGGCGTGATGTCACCCTTGTAAATCCACACCTTGACGCCGACTCGGCCGGAGGTGGTCTTGGCTTCACGCATGCCGTAGTCGATGTCGGCTCGGAGCGTGTGCAACGGCACACGACCTTCGCGGTACCACTCGGTGCGGCTCATCTCGGCGCCGCCGAGACGTCCCGAACACTGGACACGAATGCCGAGGGCGCCGGCGCGCTGTGCGTTCTGCACGGCACGCTTCATGGCACGACGGAAAGCGATGCGGTTGACCAGTTGGTCGGCAACGCCCTGTGCAATGAGTGCTGCGTCGAGTTCGGGGTTCTTGATCTCGACGATGTTGAGCTGGATCTTGCCGTTGCCGGTGATCTTGGTGATCATCTGGCGAAGCTCGTCAGCCTGGGCGCCACGACGACCGATCACGATGCCCGGGCGGGCAGTGTGCACGTCGACACGGAGCTTGTCACGAGTGCGCTCGATCTCGATGCGGCTGATTGCGGCCGACTCGAGGAGCGTCATGATCTCTTGGCGGATGGTCCAGTCTTCGGTGAGGTACTGCTTGTACTCACGCTCACTGAACCAACGCGACTTCCAGTCGGTGGTGACTCCGAGACGGAATCCGTACGGATTGATCTTCTGACCCATCAGTTCTCCTCCGCCTCGTCAGCGGCCGTGTCGCTTGCTTGATTTGCAGCAGGGGCTGCTTCGGCTTCTGCCGCTTCTTCGGTGTCATCGGCCGTGGCGCCGGGCTTCGAGAAGCCTGCAGCAACGGCTGATTCTTCGGTGTCGAACCACACTTCGGCCTTGGTGGCCTTGTAGTAACGGCTGTCCGGTGTGTGGAACAGCATCGACTGGGCGTTGCCCTTGATCTCGTAACCCTCAGGCGCTTCACCGTCGTCGGTGGCATCGACTGAGCCGTCCCAGATCGCAACGGATGCTGCGTCGGAGGAAGTCTCTTCGACCACCTCGTCAGCGGTCTGCTCGGTGCTCTCTTCGACGGCGTCGTCCTTCGCACGGCTGCGAGCAACACGATCACGGCGGCTCGTGGCGGCGGGACGACCGCTGCCGGCACCCTGACGTTCGGCACGGGCCTGAATGATCGCAATGCGATCGTCGCTCATGCGGGCCACAATGATCGTGACGTGACAGGTGCGCTTGAGGATGCGCGACGCCCGGCCACGAGCACGAGGCTTGAAGCGCTTGAGCGTCGGACCCTCATCAGCGAAGCAGGCGATGATGTAGAGCTCGTCGGCATCCTGATTGTCGTTGTTGACCGCGTTCGCGACGGCCGAGGCGAGCAGCTTGCGCACCGGGATCGCCGTGTGGCGCTCGGTGAGCTGCAGGACCTGGTCGGCCGACTTGACGTCGAGGCCACGAACCAGATCGAGCACTACACGGATCTTTGATGCCGAGGTGCGGACGTACTTGGCGGTGGCCTTCGTGCCGGAGCGTTCTCCGGCGACGTAGGACTTCTCGTTGAGCTTGGGGCCGGTCATTAGCGACGTGCTCCTCGTTCTTGACCCGCGTGGAACTTGAAGGTGCGGGTGGGGCTGAACTCACCGAGCTTGTGACCGACCATCGACTCGGTGACATACACCGGGACGTGCTTGCGACCGTCGTGGACGGCAAGCGTGTGGCCGACCATGTCGGGAATGATGGTCGAGCGGCGCGACCAGGTCTTGATGACCTTGCGTTCGCCGGCTTCGTTCTGGGCGTCGATCTTCTTGAGCAAATGCTCGTCGACGAATGGGCCCTTTTTGAGACTGCGTGTCATGTGTCTGTACTTCTTTCTCAAGCAGCCGCAATCAGCGGCGGCCACGTCCTGAACGACGACGACGGATGATGAGGTCCTGGCTGGCCTTCTTCTTGTTGCGAGTGCGGCTCTCGGGCTTACCCCAGGGCGACACGGCAGGACGACCACCGGAGGTGCGGCCTTCGCCACCACCGAGGGGGTGATCGACCGGGTTCATCGCAACACCGCGAGTCTGAGGCTTGACGCCCTTCCAGCGGTTGCGGCCGGCCTTACCGATTTTGATCAGTTCGTGCTCTGCGTTACCGACTTCGCCGACAGTTGCACGGCAGTCGATGAGCACTCGACGCATCTCGGTGGATGGCATGCGCAGCGTGGCGTGATCGCCGTCTTTGGCGACAAGCTGCACGGAAATCCCGGCCGAACGGCCGATCTTGCCGCCCTGGCCGGGACGCAACTCGACGTTGTGGACGGTCGTACCGACGGGCACGTAGCGGAGCGGCATGGCGTTGCCAGGCTTGATGTCAGAGCCTTGACCGGAGACCACGTGATCGCCGACGTTCAGCCCGCGGGGAGCAAGGATGTACGCCTTTTCGCCGTCTGCGTAGTGCAGAAGCGCAATACGGCAGGTGCGGTTGGGGTCATACTCGATGGCAGCGACCTTGGCGGTCACACCGTCTTTGATGCGCTTGAAGTCGATGATGCGGTACTGCTGCTTGTGACCGCCACCACGGTGGCGGCTGGTCTTGCGGCCGTAACTGTTTCGACCACCGGTGCGGCTCTTCGGAGCGAGCAGCGACTTCTCCGGCGTCGTCTTGGTGACGTCGCTGAAGTCCGAGCTCGTCTGGAAGCGACGACCGGGTGATGTGGGCTTGCGTGAACGAATGGCCATGATGCGCTCAGTTCTCGAACAACGGGATTTCGCCCGCTGCCAGGGTGACGATGGCCCGCTTTTGGCTGGGCTTCTGTCCGACTCGGTTAGTACCGCGGGTGCGCTTGCGCTTGCCCTTGCGGTTCAGGGTGTTGACCTTGAGCACTTCGACGCCCCAGATGCTCTCGACCGCGTCGCGGATCTCAGGCTTGGAGGCCGACTTGTGAACTTCGAAGGTGTAGACACCGGTTTCGATGAGCGCGTAGCTCTTCTCGCTCACGATCGGAGCAATGATGATGTCGCGGGGATCCTTCATCAGGCTTCCTCACTCTCTTCTGCGGTGTCGGCGTCTGCCGCGTCGTCGGCTGCCTTCGGCTTGGCAGCGGCCTTCTTGGCCGGCGCCTTCTTGGCTGCAGCTTTCTTGGCTGCTGGCTTGTCAGCCGGTGCTACTTCGGCAGGCGCCTCGGCGGCAACGGCCGATCCGTCGGCTGCGGGGACGACGTCCTTGCTGAACACGATCCAGTCGTTGCACAGCACGTCGTAGGTGTTGAGCTCGCCGGGGCTGATGACCTGCACGTGCGTCAGGTTGCGGAAGCTCAAGGCAGCGTTGGCGTCGTCGCGGCCGATCACCACGAGCACAGTGCCCGAGATGTCGAGCGCCGCGAGCAGTGCCTTGGCGTCCTTGGTCTTCGGCGTATCGATGCCGTAGCTGTCGACGACGATGACCTTGCCTTCGGTGGCCCGGTCGGACAGTGCCGAGCGGAGGGCCGCCTTGATCATTTTCTTCGGGGTCTTCTGGCTGTAGCTGCGGGGCTTGGGAGCCAGCGCAACGCCACCACCGGAGAAGTGCGGTGCACGGATCGAGCCCTGTCGAGCGTTGCCAGTGCCCTTCTGGGCGTACGGCTTGCGACCGCCACCACGGACCTCGGCCCGAGTCTTGGCGCTCTGCGTGCCAGCACGACGTGCTGCAAGCTGGGCCGTGACGACTTGGTGCATGAGCGGCACGTTCGGCTCGATGCCGAAGATGGCGTCATCGAGGTCGACCGAGCCGGCGTCCTGTCCGGAGGCGTTCTTGAGTGTCAGTGATGCCATGTCAGGAAACCTTTCCAGCGAACTTGACTGCGTTGCGGACGATGACCACACCGCCGGCGGGGCCGGGAACGGCGCCCTTGATCAGCAAGATGTTGCGCTCGGCGTCGGTCTGCACGACCTCGAGGTTTTGCGTGGTGACTTGCTCGTGACCCATGTGGCCAGCCATTTTCATGCCCTTGAAGACACGAGCGGGGAAGGCACACTGGCCGATGGCGCCAGGCTTGCGGTGGTTCTTGTGCGCACCGTGCGAGGCAGGTGCACCCTTGAAGTTGTGACGCTTCATCACACCGGCAAAGCCTTTGCCTCGGCTCGTTGCCGTGACATCAACCTTCATGCCGGCAGCAATCTGCTCGACAGTGAGTTCCTGGCCGACTTCGAAGCCGTCGACGGAGTCGAGGCGGAGTTCCACGAGGCGCTTGCCCGGCTCGACGCCGGCCTTCTCAAAGTGGCCCGCAGCAGGCTTATTCAGCTTGCTGGCCTTCTTCGATCCGTAGGTCACCTGCAAAGCGGTGTACCCGTCGCGTTCATTGGTCTTGATCTGCACGATGCGCATGGGGTCAACACGAAGCATCGTGACGGGGACGACTTTGTCGTCCACCCACGTCTGCGTCATGCCGACCTTTTCGCCGACGATCGCTTGTTGTGCCATTTCCGGCAGCCTTTCCGTTGTCCAAGCCCGCCGACCGGTGTCGGGGGCTCTCCACGCAAATGCTCCGAACACCAATCTGTCCCTGCGAGGCAGGAGCAGCGAGGTGCACGGAGCACGATTCTTTGGGTTTGCTGAGCGGTTCCGGCTCCCATCTACGGGGAAGGCCTACTCAGACATCGATTCTCTGTGGACGAGATTCCTCTCGTTCACGGCCATGCAATGCTAGGGCCGGGCCAACGCGAACCCAACTCGCGTGTTCACGCGGATTGCACGCAGATCGCGTGACTCGCGCCACACGCGAGCCCAAACGGCACATTTCGCGTCGACTCTGCTCACAGCAGTCGGCACGCCCACCGCGCCAGGGGCCACGCCGGCGGTCATGACTCCGGTCCTCACTGCGAGGAGCCGGCATTGATGAGCTGGTCGACCGGAGCGAAGTCGTCCGTGAGGATGGTGGCACCGTCGATGAACGCCGCAAAGTCGGCAACAAGCTCGCCGGGGTCGGCCGCGTCAATGCGCAGCTGGTCGAACGCGGCCGGATCAAGGTACGAATCGCTCGCAACGATCACCGAGTTGCCGCGCCGACCTGCAGCGATCCCCTCCCCGCGCATTACGACCACGTGATCGAAGACGCGAGCAAGCGTGGCTGCCTCGGCCGCCAGGAACTGCTGCCCACCACCGTCAATGATGTTGGCCGCATACACACCTCCGGGACGCAGCACCCGGTCAATCTCGACCATGAACTCTTCGGTCGCGAGGTGAAACGGCACCGACCGGCTACCAAAGGCGTCACCAATCACGATGTCGGCACTGTCGTCGGCGACATTGCGCAGGGAGAGGCGCGCGTCACCGACCACAATGTCGATGGGCTCCGGAACATCACGGTCAAGGCCCATTTGATTCTCGACGACCTCGATCAGTTCACCGTCGATCTCGAACACCGTCTGAGCCGTACCTGGCGCAACGGCACGCACATATCGAGGAATCGTCAACGCTCCCCCGCCGAGATACACGATGTCGTCCGCCGCGGGTGCCGATGCAATGGCATCCACGAGGCGCCGGACGTACCAAAACGAGAGCACCGTGGGATCGTCAGTGTCGACGGAACTGTGGCGGAGGTCGTCGAGCACCAGCACCTGCTGACTGGCATCGTCGGCGTCTTCCACCACCGCGAGGCAGTAGTAGCTGGTTTGTGTCTCACATGGTGAATCGATCGTCAGGACCCCGAGGAGCGACATCGCTGCAAGTCCGGCAACACTCATCAGCTCGGTGGTTTGTGCCGCTGGTGACGCCGTCGCCGACCCCGCAAACACAGCCATGGCGACTCCGCCGAGCATCAGCAGCAACCCGGTGCTGACGATCAAGGTCGACACCCCTGCTGTTGCGACCAGGATGAAACCCGTGAAGAAGGTGCCAAAGATGGCGCCGGCCGTACTCCAGGCCGACAGCTGACCCACGGTGGAGCCGGTCTCGTCGAGGTCGCGCAGCTGCAGCTTGATCACTGCGGGCGGGACGGCGCTCAGGACCGTGGCCGACGGCAGAAAACCGAACGCGCTCAGAATGAGGATCATCGGGCCACCGCCGCCTGAACTGCCGCTCCCGATCACACGGACGACGGGAATGGTGGTGATCGCCAATGCGCCGCCAAGCATCAAGAGCACCGGAAGGAGCCGCCGCGGGTCGACGCGATCGGCGAGCACACCGCCAGCCCACGCACCGACAGCAATGCCGGCAAGGATCGTGCCGATGATCCCGGTGTAGGTCTCGAGGCTCACGCCCACGTACGGCGCAAGCAGTCGGCTCGCGAGGATCTCGAGCACCAACACCGCCGCGGATGTCCCGAACACGAGGGCGACCGCCAGCCATGCGGAAAGCGCAGGGCTGGTCAACGGCAGAGTTGCGTCAGGCCGATCGACGTCGGTGGCGTTCGAAGTCACGGCCAAGAGGGTAGGTCTGCCTGCGCCCGATCCGATCTCGGGCGGCGCCGCGCCATGCTGTGCAGATGAACGACGCCGACGGACACAGCAGCGAGCGGCGTGCCGTGACCGCTCGGGCGCCTCGGAACGGGCTGATCGCCGCCGAATGCCAGGCGCTCACCGGCGGCAGCCCCGATGTTGACGGCGTGGCAAACTGCGACACCATCGCCCGCATCAGCCGCGCGGCATTCGTCCACCGCGGCATCGCGGTGTTCGCTCGGGCGGCAACGCTCGATGAGCTGGTCGAGCGTGTGCGCGAGCGTTGGGACGCCGACATGGATGCCGATCGGTTCCGCATCGATGTGCACGATCCGTCACAGCGTTGCTCTTCCACCACCATCGAGATCGCCACCGCATTCGCCGACGTCATTCCGTTCGGACCTGACCTCCGTGATCCGCTGCATCGTTTTCTCGTCATCGCTGGTGAGGACGGCTTCACGTTCGGCGCGGTGGAGGCAGAAGCAGACGGCTCGTACCGGGACCATGACGCCAAGCCATGGACGACATCATCATCGTTGGACTCACGTTTTGCCCGGGCGTTGGTCAACCTGGTTCCCGATGCACGATCGATCCTCGACCCGTGTTGCGGTGCCGGATCAATCGTCCTCGAAGCCGCGTCTCTTGGCCTGAGCGCATTCGGCGTCGACTGGAAGCCCGCGCTCGTTGGGATGACCCGCGAGAACCTGGCCCACTTCGGCTACGACGCAGGCGTGGAACTCGCTGACTCACGCACACATGCCCAGACCGCTGACGCGATCGTGACCGACCTGCCGTATGGCCACGCCATCGAGAGCGACGAACACGGGATCCGGGCGATCTTGGAGCAATCCGCAAGCCAGGCTGCGGCGGGCGTGTTCGTGGCACCAGCGGATATCTCGACGTGGCTGGCTTCTGCCGGATACATCGACATCGGGGTGCACACCGTGCTCAAACGTCGGGGCTTCACCCGCTGGGTCCACGTCGCGCGCAGCCAACACGCACCCTGACGCTGACCCGACCCGGTCGACATTGCGCGAGACACAACGGACGGAGTCAGGGAAATCGCGCCGCGAGCCAATCGGCAACGTGGCCTAAGGCTTCGGGGCGATCGCCTTCGAGGTAGTGCAGTGCGCCCTGCATCTCGATGTACGTGACATCCGCCGCTCCAGCTGCAGCAACGATTTCTTTGGCCTGCCACACCCGAATCTCGGTGTCGGCGGTGGGATGAATCAGCAGCGTCGGCACTTTGACCTGCGGCATGGTGTCAGCGAGCCTGGCGCCACTCGACAAACCTGACCACGTACTCAACCAGCCGCGCGCCGTCATCGTGCGAGCGAGTCCGCCTCGGCCATAGTTCGCATCGAACGGGTCGGGGAACGCAAACAGCGAACCCATCGCACGGTCATCAGGGTCAATCGACAGGTCGAGATATGCCGGGTCGGCCAACGTGCGGTAGATCGTGAGGTACTTCGTGAAGACCGCCCGCCGCCGCAACTCGCGCCACGCCGCCGGATCGTCGCGTTTGTTCACGGTCTGCAAGTCGGCAAGCACCTCCCTCGACGCGTCAATCGACTCCTTGGCGACCGCGTCGATACGCGCCACACGTTCAATCTGCGCAGCCCGGTACCGCTCGACCCATGCCGGGTCGTACGTGCACGGCTCGGGCCACGGCCGCCATCCATTGTCAGGGTGATACATGTCCAGTTCCGGATTGGTCGCAAAGGGGTCGGCCTCGTCGATGACCGACGGGTCGATGACCTGCAGCATGAAGACGCCCTCCCCCGGGTGGGCCGCCATGCCCACCCATCCGTCACCGATGCCGAGTTCGGCATTGGCCATCGCCATGAGCGAACCGCCGCCCGAGTTGCCGAGCAGGACCACTGCCTCTGCGCCGCGGCGCACCATCTCGTCGTGTGCGGTCTGCACGTCAGTGATGCAGGCTTCGTGCAGACAGTCGGTGTCGTTGTTCATGTAGCGCGTTCCGAACCCGAGCACTGCGTAGCCGGCAGCGGCGAGCAATGGGCAGGCATAGTGCACGCTGAAGTCCCCTCTCGGGTGGCTCAGAATCACGGCGGTCTTCCACGGTGTGCCGATCGGCGGTGTCCACAACACTCCGCGCACCAGCGCCCCGTCGGGCGACACCAGGCGCACCGCTTCGCGCTGCACGCCAACACCCGGATCATCATCCGGAAGTGGCCAATACCCCAGGCCGAACGGGCGCGAACCGCCGAGGAACGGATCAGTCGTTGTCATCGACAAAGGCTACGACGAGCGGACCGAACGGATCGACCCGCGTGCGACTGGTCAGTTGTCGGGGCGTTCGATCAACTCGACGGTGACCTCGATGGACTCACCGTCACGGACCAGCGTGATGTCAATCGTGTCGCCTGCCTCGCGATCGCGAATCGCAGCGATGACTCCGGCCGAACCATCAGTGGTGGACCCGTCGACGGCAACGATCAAATCACCACCAACGACTCCAGCAGCCGCTGCGGGCGTGTCGGCCTCCACACCGGTGACGATGACTCCTTGACCGCCGTCGCGACGATCCTCGAGCCCGACACCGAAGTAGGCCTCTCGACGCAACGCTCCGTCGGCCTGTGCACGCAGCGCCTCGACGATCGGCAGCGCCTCGGTCACTGAAATTGCAAAACCCACGTTCGTTGCCGACGTCGTGGATGTGTCGCGGGCGACGGCGGTATTGATTCCGACGACTTCTCCGGCAGCGTTGACCAGTGGACCACCCGAGTTCCCAGACGAGATTGCGGCGTCGGTTTGGATGAGACCGTCGAGGAAGACATCACTCTGGCCGATGCTGCGGTTGAGGGCTGACACAATCCCGAGCGTGACCGACGGTTCGCCGTCGAGACCCAGCGCGAAGCCGATCGCCACGACCTCGTCGCCGAGGCGAATACTCCCCGGATCGGCAAACGTGGCAGCCTCAAACCCATCGCCACTCATCCGCAGCAACGCCAGGTCGTTGCCACGATCCGCGGCGAGCAAGCTGACCCGACGCGGTTCGGTTTCGCCAGCAAGGCGCACCCGAATCTCGGTGGCGTTTTCGACGACGTGTGCATTCGTCAGGATCTCGCCGTCGGTGGAAATGATGACGCCCGTCCCCAATGACGTGCCGCCGTTGACGTCGGCACTGATCGTGACCACACTCGGTGCCACGTAGTCAGCAACTTCGGCGACATTGACGCGCGTTTGGATGATGTCACGGGGTTCAGCGATATTGAGCGGCTCGTCCGAGGCCCGGCTCGGCGGCTTGTCGAGCCAGTTGGACAGTTGATCCCCGAGCAACGCCCCGGTCAGGCCTGCGATCCAGGCGACCGACGCGACGAGCGCAACGAACAAGAAGGCGCGCCGCGGACGACGAGAGGCAGGTGGAGCTGGTGGCAGCGGCGCTACGCCGGGCGCGGGCGGGGGCAGCATGAAGACAGGTTCGGTTGGCCACTCGGATGCCATACCTGTTGTCTATCGGTCAGAACAGGGGTGAACTGGATCAGGACAGCAGGTTCATACCAGTTTCACAACTCGGCTGCTCGGACGCGTTTCGGATGCAGCAGGCCCGTTGATGCGCTGCGCCTGGGCTCCCACCAGCGCCGAAACGCGACGAGGGCGGGCCCACAGGCCCGCCCTCGTTCACATTCGCTGTGTTTCATCTGGCGCCTGGCCAGACGAAACGGTTCAGCCGTTCTGAATCTTGATTTCGATGTCGACACCGGCCGGCAGCTCGATGCGCTGCAGGCTGTCGATCGTCTTGGCGTTAGGGCCGACGATGTCGATCAAACGCTTGTGGACGCGCATCTCGAAGTGCTCGCGAGAGTCCTTGTCAACGTGCGGCCCCTTGATCACCGTGTAGCGGTGCTTGTCAGTCGGCAGCGGGATGGGTCCACGAACGGTGGCGTCGGTACGGGTCACCGTCTCGACGATCTTCTTCGTCGACTGGTCGATGATCTCATGGTCAAATGCCTTGAGACGGATGCGAATGCTCTGTGCCATGGTCAATCAGCTCACTTGATGATCTTGATGACGCGGCCGGCACCAACAGTGCGGCCACCTTCACGGATAGCAAAACGAAGACCCTCGTCCATCGCAATCGGCTTACCCAACTGCACCGTCATCTCAACGTTGTCACCAGGCATCACCATCTCCGTACCAGACGGCAACTCAATCGTGCCCGTCACATCAGTCGTCCGGAAGAAAAACTGCGGCCGGTAATTGTTGAAGAACGGCTTATGACGGCCACCCTCATCCTTCGTCAACACATACACCTGACCCTCAAAGTCAGTGTGCGGCGTAATCGAACCCGGCTTACACAACACCTGGCCACGCTCAACATCTTCTTTGTCGATACCACGCAACAGCGCACCAATATTGTCGCCCGCCTGGCCCTCATCAAGAAGCTTGCGGAACATCTCAACACCAGTACACGTCGTCTTCTGCGTGTCACGCAAACCAACGATCTCAATCTCATCACCAGTATTGACAATGCCCTGCTCAACCTTGCCAGTCACCACAGTGCCACGACCCGTGATCGTAAACACATCCTCAATCGGCATCAAGAACGGCTTATCCAACTCACGGACAGGATCAGGAATCGACGCATCACACGCAGCCATCAGTTCCATGACCTTTTCCTGAGCACCAGAATCACCCTCAAGCGCCTTCAACGCCGAAACATGCACCACCGGAGCATCATCGCCCGGGAACTCGTACTCGTCCAACAACTCACGAACCTCAAGCTCAACAAGCTCCAAAAGCTCTTCGTCATCAACCATGTCCGACTTATTCAACGCCACCACGATGTACGGCACACCAACCTGGCGAGCCAACAACACATGCTCACGCGTCTGAGGCATCGGACCATCCGTCGCAGCCACCACCAAAATCGCGCCATCGATCTGGGCTGCACCCGTGATCATGTTCTTGATGTAATCCGCATGACCCGGCATATCAATATGGGCATAGTGACGATTCTCAGTCTCGTACTCAATATGCGAAATCGAGATCGTAATACCACGCGCCTTCTCCTCAGGCGCCTTATCAATACCCTCGAAGTCAGTGAAGTCAGCCAACCCACGCTCCGACAGCGTCTTCGAGATAGCAGCAGTCAACGTCGTCTTCCCATGGTCAATATGACCCATGGTGCCAATATTCACGTGCGGCTTATTCCGCTCGAACTTTTCCTTGCTCATTGCAATATCTCTTCTCTCAGTGTCGGTAATCGTGGGTTGTCAAAGAACTTGAGCGCTATCGGCCGGGATGGCCGGAGCACTGTGACTCGTCGGTCACGAACGAATGGATTATTCGCCGCGGACGCGCTTGATGATTTCGTCGGCAATCGCGGCGGGCACCTGTTGGTACTCCTCGAACTGCATGGTGTACGTCGCACGTCCCTGGGTACGTGAACGCAGGTCGGTACTGTAACCGAACATCTCGGACAGCGGCACCGTGGAGTTGACGACCTGGGTATTGCCACGAGCTTCCATCTGGCCGATGCGGCCACGACGGGAACTGAGGTCGCCCATGACGTCGCCCATGTAGTCCTCAGGGGTGACGACTTCGACCTTCATGATCGGCTCCATCAGCACGGGCTTGGCCATTTCAGCGGCCTTGCGGAATGCCTGCTGGCCAGCGATCTTGAACGCCATCTCCGAGGAGTCCACGTCGTGGGCCGAGCCATCCACCAGGGAGACCTTGACGTCGACGGTGTTGTACCCGGCGAGCACGCCGTTGTCCATCGCTGCTTCGAGGCCCTGTGCGGTCGGGTTGATGTACTCACGGGGGATCTTGCCGCCCGTGATCTTGTCTTCGAATTCGAAGCCGCCGCCGGGGTTCGGCGCCATGTTGATCTTGACCACGGCGTACTGACCGGTACCACCGGACTGCTTGATGTGGCGGTACTCGACGTTGGTCACTTCCTTGGTGATCGTCTCGCGGTAGGCGACCTGGGGCTTGCCGACGGTTGCCTCGACGCTGAACTCACGCATCATGCGGTCGACGAGCACCTCGAGGTGCAGTTCGCCCATGCCGGAAATGACGGTCTGGCCGGTCTCGTGGTCGGACCGGATCCGGAAGGTCGGGTCCTCATCGGACAGCGACTTGAGCGCCTTGCCCAGCTTTTCCTGATCGGACTTCGTCTTCGGCTCGATGGCCACGTGGATGACGGGCTCGGGGAACTCCATCCGTTCGAGGACGATCGGGTCAGAGCGGTCACACAGTGTGTCACCGGTCGTGACGTTCTTGAAGCCGAGACCGGCAACGATGTCACCGGCCATGGCGACGTCGAGGTCTTCGCGCTGGTTGGCGTGCATCAGCAGGATACGGCCGAGGCGTTCGCGGTCTTCCTTGACCGAGTTGTACACCTCTTCGCCTTTGGTGATTTCGCCGGAGTACACGCGGAAGTACGTGAGCTTGCCGAACGGGTCCGCAACGATCTTGAAGGCGAGCGCAGCGAAGGGCTCATTGATGTCGGCCTTGCGGTAGACATCAATCTGTTCGCCGCCCTTCGTGATGGTGCCGTGTGCCGGCGGGATGTCCAGCGGGCTGGGCATGAAGTCGACAACGGCGTCGAGCATGGGCTGGACGCCCTTGTTCTTGAACGCCGAGCCGCAGAGGATCGGGACGAAGTCGAAAGCCAACGTGCCCTTGCGGATGGCGGCCTTGATCGTGTCTTCGGAGATCTCTTGACCGTCGAGGTAGGCATCCATGAGCGCCTCGTCCTGCGTGGCGATGGTTTCCATCATCGCTTCGCGGTACTCAGCGGCCTGCTCGACCATGTCCTCGGGGATGTCGGTTTCTTGCCAGGTGGCTCCGAGCTCTTCGTTGTCCCAGATGAGGGCCTTCATCTTCACGATGTCAACGAGGCCGGCGTAGGCCTTGACGGCCTCCGGGCCACCAGCGCCGATCGGCAACTGGATGACGAGCGGGTTGGCCTGGAGGCGCTCGATGACCATCTCGACGGTGCGATAGAAGTCGGCGCCGATGCGGTCCATCTTGTTGACGAAACACATGCGCGGCACGTTGTAGGTGTTGGCCTGGCGCCACACGGTCTCGGTCTGTGGCTCGACGCCAGCGACCGAGTCGAACACGGTGACGGCACCGTCGAGCACGCGGAGCGAACGCTCCACCTCGATGGTGAAGTCGACGTGACCCGGGGTGTCAATGATGTTGATGCGGTGGTCGTCCCACACGCAGGTGGTGGCAGCGGAGGTGATGGTGATGCCACGCTCTTGCTCCTGGGCCATGTGGTCCATGGTCGCTGCGCCATCGTGCACTTCACCGATCTTGTAGCTCTTGCCGGTGTAGTAGAGGATGCGCTCGGTCGTGGTCGTCTTACCGGCATCGATGTGCGCCATGATCCCGATATTCCGGGTGCGCTCCAGGGGAAACTCTCGCTTGGCCATCTTCTACTTCACTTCCATCTCAAAGGGCGTCATCACGCAGCGAGCCGATGTTTCGGGCTGCGTCTCGGGGGGTCTCGACCTTGTGCAAGCGTGCACAAGGGCGTCTAGTGTATCGGCGAGAATCCCACTGCAACGCCGAGTCGCAACAGATTGCAGACAACTCACGGCGACGCAGTCGACGCGTTAGAGCGGCGCCAACGACGAGGACAGCGGCCTCCTGATGATCACCTCGCGAAGAGCGGTTCAACCCGCTCGCGACCTCAGACTCGGCCGTCGATGTAATCGTGCAGCTGGCTGTTCTCGTTCTCCAGTTCGACGAGGCGGTACTTGACAACGTCGCCAATGCTGATGATGCCGGCGATCGCGCCATCAAGAGCGAGCACCGGAAGGTGCCTGATGCGCCGCTCGGTCATCATCTCCATCAAGGTGTCGATCGAGTCGGCAGGCGCACAGGTGATGACATTGCTCGACATCGCCGAGCCGACGGTCAAGTGCATCGTGTCGTCGCCGTGGCTGGCAATCGAGCGGACGACGTCGCGCTCAGAAAGGATGCCATCGATATTGTTCCCATCAGCGCTGACCACCAGTGCGCCGATGCCGTGGTCGCGCAGCGCGGCGACGGCCTCGCTCAGTGTCGAAGTGGCCGCGATCTTGGCAACAGCATTGCCCTTGGCGGCCAGGATGGATTGCACATTCATCAAGTGTCCCCTTGTCGTCATGTCCTCAACCACCACGATAGTGCACTCGTGAACGCAGCGCGTCCGGCCACCTCTCCGCCGAAAACGACAAAAGCCCCGGACCGGAGTCCGGGGCTTCGGTCAATTCGTTTTCAGATCACCAGCGATAGTGAGCGAACGCCTTGTTCGACTCGGCCATCTTCTGAATGTCGTCGCGACGCTTCATCGCCGCACCGAGGCCGGTGGATGCATCCATGACCTCATTGGCAAGGCATTCTGCCATCGTCTTTTCGCGGCGGGCCCGCGAGTAGTCGACGAGCCAGCGAATGGACAGCGTCGTGGCGCGACGGGGACGAACCTCGACCGGCACCTGGTACGTGGCACCACCGACGCGGCGGCTGCGCACTTCGAGTGGCGGCTTGAGGTTGTCGACCGCACGCTTGAGGCTGTCGATGGCCAGTTCGTCGCCTTCAAGGCGGCTCTGGACGATTTCCATCGCGTCATAGACGATCTTCTCGGCGATGGTGCGCTTGCCGTGCAGCATGACCTTGTTGATCAGTTGCGTGACGACGACGCTCTTGTAGATGGGATCCGCAACGAGTTCGCGGCGGGGTGCTGGACCTTTACGAGGCATGACTCAGCTCACTTCTCTTTCTTGGCGCCGTAGCGGGAGCGAGCCTGCTTGCGGTTCTTGACGCCGACGGCGTCGAGCGCGCCGCGGATGATCTTGTAGCGGACACCGGGAAGGTCGCGTACACGACCGCCACGGACGAGCACGATCGAGTGCTCCTGCAGGTTGTGACCTTCGCCGGGGATGTAGGCCGTGACCTCGACGCCGGAGTTGAGGCGCACACGAGCAACCTTGCGAAGCGCCGAGTTCGGCTTCTTCGGGGTGGTGGTGTACACACGGGTGCACACGCCGCGACGCTGCGGGGAGCCCTTGAGCGCCGGCGTCTTCGACTTGGTGACCTTGGAGCTGCGGCCCTGACGGACGAGCTGTTGAATTGTTGGCACGAATGAAACCTCGTTCGTCTGGACTGGCTGGTTCATGTTGCAGAACGCAGCATGGGGTGAGTTGGTCGATGCCACAGATGTGGCCGACCGCCGTACACCGAATGCCTGGTGACACCCGATGAGAGGACCGTTCAAGGTTAGGAGCGGCCCGCCAATCGCGCAACGCCGGACTGGCCCATTCCCGCGTTCTGCTGAGACCGCGCGCGAAAGAGTTCGGGACGCGCAACGGCCCGGGCAACGCTCTCAATGAGCGCAACCCGGGCCGTTGCAGGACGAGTTGGTGCCAGGCACCGACTCGTCGTTAGCCGATTGGCTCGGTCGTCTTGTTGGAATCGTAGGACCCGTGCAGGTTTGCGAGGAACGCTGCGGGATCTTCGACTCCATCGTCGCTCGAGTAGAACGTCATCGGCTCGTAGTCCGGGGCATCGATACCGAACTCGCGGTACTTCGGCATACCCGTGCCAGCTGGGATCAGCTTGCCGAGGATGATGTTCTCCTTGAGGCCGATGAGGTTGTCGGCGCGACCGTCGATCGCGGCTTCGGTGAGCACACGAGTGGTTTCCTGGAAGGACGCAGCGGACAGCCATGACTCGGTGGCCAGCGATGCCTTGGTGATGCCCATCAGTTCTGGGCGGCCTTCGGCGGGACGCAGTGACTCTTCGACCATGCGACGGTTGGTGTCGCGGAAGCGCTTGGAGTCGACGCGCTCGCCTGGCAGGAAGCCAGAACCACCGGGCTCCTGGACGCCGATGCGACGTGTCATTTGACGGACGATCAACTCGATGTGCTTGTCGTGAATCGACACGCCCTGGTCGCGGTACACGCGCTGGACTTCCTCCACCAAGTAGAGCTGAGTCTCGCGGATGCCCTTGATCTCCATGATCTCCTTCGGATCGAAGGGACCATCGACGAGCGGGTCGCCGGCCTTGACCGACTGTCCGTCTTGGACGATCGGGCGAGCGCCGAGCGGCAGAACCACTTCGTGCTCTTCGCCGGCGTCGTCGATGACCACGACCGGGATGCCCTTGCCTTCGTCTTCACGGAGATGCAGGATGCCGGTCGCCTTGGCGAGGCGAGCTGACCCCTTCGGCGTGCGAGCTTCGAAGAGCTCGACGACGCGGGGCAGACCGCCAGCGATGTCCTTACCTGCAACACCACCGGTGTGGAAGGTACGCATCGTCAGCTGAGTACCGGGCTCGCCGATCGACTGTGCTGCGATGACGCCAACGGCCTCACCGAGCTCGATCATCTTGCCGGTTGCCAACGAGCGGCCGTAGCACATCGCGCAAACGCCGAGCTCAGCGTCGCACGTGAGTACGGACCGAACACGCAGACGGCTGATGTCTTTGTCTTCGCGGAGTGCTTCCATCTCCTCGTCGCCGACGATGGTGTTGCGCGGCAGCATCTTGCGGCCGTCTTCCATCGCCTTGGCGAGCTCGGTGTCCTGCAACAGCGCACGACCGTAGAGCTTGGTCTCGATGTAGGAGCGAATGTTGGCTGTGTCGGGTGCAACGTTTTCGATCCACACGCCGAGCGTCGAGCCACAATCCTCCTCGCGGACGATGAGTTCCTGGGCGACGTCAACGAGACGACGCGTCAGGTAGCCCGAGTCAGCAGTACGCAACGCCGTGTCGACGAGGCCCTTACGGGCACCCGGCGTGGCGATGAAGTACTCGAGGGTTTCGAGGCCCTCACGGAAGTTCGACTTGATCGGACGAGGAATCATGTCACCACGAGGGTTGGCGACGAGGCCACGCATGCCGGCGATCTGACGCATCTGCGTCATGTTGCCTCGGGCACCCGAGCCGACCATCATGTCGATCGGGTTGAACTGCGCTTCTTTGAACTCGCGCTCCATCTCAGCTTGCACCTCGGCGGTGGCATCGGTCCAGATGCGGACTTCCTGCTGACGGCGCTCACCATCGGTGATGATGCCTCGACGGAACTGCGTCTCGACCTTGTCGGCCTGACGCTCGTACTCCTCCATCATGCCCTTCTTGGCTTTCGGAGTCCGCACGTCGTCAATCGACACCGTGATGCCGGACTGCGTGGCGAAGCGGTAGCAGAGGTCCTTGATGTTGTCGAGCGCCTTGGCGATTTCGGCCTTGGAGTAGTTGTCGGAGAGGTGCTCAACGATGACACCCATCTCCTTCTTCGTGACGAGGTAGTCGATGTGACCAAACTTGTCGGGGTAGCTCTCCTGGGCGACGTCGCCCTTGGCATCGAGGTGGCGCTGCGGGAGCGCCTCTTCGAGCAGCAGACGACCAGCGGTGCTGTCGAACTCCTCTTCGCCCGGCTTGCGCATCTTGATGATTGCGTGCAGGTCGAGCGTCTTTTCGTCGTAGGCCCGCAGGACTTCCCACAGGTGACGGAACACGCGGCCTTCGCCACGAGCACCCTCGATCGGCTCGGTCAGGTAGTAGCCGCCGATGATGAGGTCCTGGCTCGGGGTCACGATCGGGCGACCCGATGCCGGCGACAAGATGTTGTTTGCGCTGAGCATCAGCACGCGCGCCTCGGCGCGGGCTTCGGCCGACAGTGGCACGTGGATGGCCATCTGGTCACCGTCGAAGTCGGCGTTGAAGGCGGTACAGACCAGCGGATGGATCTGGAGCGCCTTGCCCTCGACCAGCACGGGCTCGAAGGCCTGGATGCCGAGACGGTGCAGCGTGGGCGCACGGTTGAGCATCACGGGATGCTCGCGGATGACATCTTCGAGGACGTCCCACACCTGCGGGCGACGACGCTCGACCATGCGCTTGGCGGTCTTGATGTTCTGTGCCAACTCAAGGTCAACGAGACGCTTCATGACGAACGGCTTGAACAGCTCGAGCGCCATCAGCTTCGGCAGACCGCACTGGTGCAGACGAAGGGTCGGGCCGGCCACGATGACCGAACGGCCCGAGTAGTCGACGCGCTTGCCGAGGAGGTTCTGACGGAAACGACCCTGCTTGCCCTTCAACATGTCGGACAGCGACTTCAGCGGGCGGTTACCCGGGCCGGTGACCGGACGGCCACGACGACCGTTGTCGAAGAGCGCGTCGACTGCTTCTTGCAGCATGCGCTTTTCGTTGTTGACGATGATCTCCGGCGCACCGAGGTTGAGCAGACGCTCAAGACGGTTGTTGCGGTTGATCACACGGCGGTAGAGGTCATTGAGGTCCGAGGTGGCAAAACGGCCACCGTCGAGCTGGACCATCGGGCGCAGTTCCGGCGGGATGACCGGAACCACGTCGAGGATCATGGCCATGGGATCGTTCTCGCGGCGGCCGTTCTCATCGCGACGGTTGAACGACGCAACAATCTTGAGGCGCTTGATCGCTTTCTGCTTGCGCTGGGCGCTGAGCGGCTTGCGACCTGAGTCGCCGACGTCGATGGCCTCGCGGAGCTTGATCTCTTCTTCGTCGAAGTCGATGCGGTTGATGAGCTGCTTGATGGCCTCGGCACCGGTGCCGCCCTCGAAGTACTCGCCGTACTTGTCGCGCATCTCGCGCCACAACATCTCGTCTTCGATGATCTTGCGGGAGTGCAGCGTCTTGAACTCGGCCCAGGTGCGCGCCACGAGGTCAAGCTCGATGGCATAGCGCTCGCGGATGGCTTCGACTTCTTTGTCGCCTTCCTTCTGCAGCTTCTTCAGGTCGGCAGGCTTAGCGCCGTCCTTCTCAGCAGCCTTGACGGCGTCTTCGAGGTCCTTGAACCGACGATCGACAGCAATCTCAAGTTCTTTGTTGATGGCGTCGACCTCTTCGAGGTACTCGGCTTCAAGGTTGGCAAGCGCTTCGTGGCGGCCGTCTTCGTCGACCCAGCTGACGAGGTGGGCAGCGAAGTAGATGACCTTTTCGAGCATCTTGGCCTTGAGCTCTTCCTTCGGCTCGATGCCGGCGAGGAGATAGGCGAGCCATGACCGGGTGCCACGGAGGTACCAGATGTGCACGGCCGGGGCGGCCAGCTCGATGTGGCCCATGCGATCGCGGCGCACCTTGGAGCGCGTGACTTCAACGCCACAGCGCTCGCAGATGATGCCCTTGAAGCGGACGCGCTTGTACTTGCCGCAGTAGCACTCCCAGTCGCGGGTCGGTCCGAAGATCTTCTCGCAGAACAAGCCGTCCTTTTCGGGACGCAGCGTGCGGTAGTTGATCGTCTCCGGCTTTTTGACTTCGCCGTGGCTCCAGTTACGAATCTGGTCTGCCTCAGCGAGGCCGATCTTCAGTTGGTCGAACATATTGACGTCGAGCATGTGGTTTCCCTTTTGTCGGTTGCTCTGGGTGTTCGGGGTTCATCGGAGCGACGCGTCGCCGCTCCGGAGATCAGACGAGTTGGTGCCAGGCACCAACTCGTCTCAGCGGAAGTTGCCTGCGCGTTCTGCCTTTTCGCGTTCGCGGCGGGCGTCGTCTTCGTCGGTGCCGCGCTCGGGGCGGGAGATGTCGATGCCGAGTTCTTCAGCAGCGCGGAAGACCTCGTCGTCGAGGTCGCGCATCTCGATCTCCTGGCCGTCTTCGGTGAGCACTTCGACGTTGATGCAGAGTGCCTGCATCTCCTTCATGAGCACCTTGAACGACTCGGGCACGCCCGGCTCGGGAATGTTGTCGCCCTTGACGATCGACTCGTACACCCGGACACGGCCGAGCACGTCATCAGACTTGATCGTCAGGAGTTCCTGCAAGCAGTACGCCGCACCGTAGGCCTCGAGTGCCCACACTTCCATCTCACCAAAGCGCTGGCCGCCGAACTGGGCCTTACCACCGAGCGGCTGCTGGGTGATCATGGAGTACGGACCAGTGGAGCGGGCATGGATCTTGTCGTCGACCAGGTGGGCCAGCTTCAAGATGTACATGTAGCCGCAGGTGATCTCGTTGTCGTACGGCTCGCCCGTGCGGCCGTTGAACAACGGCATCTTGCCGTTGGTTCCGACCAGGCGGGTGCCCGATGCAGACTCGACATTGAGGTTCTCGAGGATGTTCTGGATGACCGGGTGCTTGCCGGCCTTCTCTTCCTCATCCCACTTCGCTCCATCGAACACCGGAGTTGCCACGAAGGTGGCGGGCTTGGTGTTCGGACGGGTCTTGGTCTCGGTTCCGCGGATCGGATCGTCGCCGATCTGGGTGCCATCCGGGTTGGTCCAGCCCCAGCGAGCGCAGTAGCCGAGGTGCGCTTCGAGCACCTGGCCCACGTTCATTCGGGACGGAACGCCCAGCGGGTTCAAGATGATGTCGACGGGCTGGCCGTCGGCGTTGTACGGCATGTCTTCGATCGGGAGGATCTTGGAGATGACGCCCTTGTTGCCGTGGCGACCGGCGAGCTTGTCGCCCACCGAGATCTTGCGCTTCTGAGCGACGTAGACACGCACGAGCTGGTTGACACCCGGCGGCAACTCGTCGCCGTCGTCACGGTTGAACACCTTGACGTCGATGACCTTGCCGACCTCGCCGTGAGGCACTTTGAGGCTGGTGTCACGGACTTCGCGAGCCTTCTCGCCGAAGATTGCCCGCAGAAGGCGCTCTTCAGGTGTCAGCTCGGTCTCGCCCTTTGGCGTGACCTTGCCGACGAGGACGTCGCCCGGTCCGACTTCGGCGCCGACACGGATGATGCCACGGTCGTCGAGGTCGGCGAGGATCTCGTCGCTCAGGTTCGGGATGTCACGGCTGATCTCTTCCGGGCCGAGCTTCGTGTCGCGGGCGTCGACTTCGTGCTCCTTGATGTGGATCGACGTGAGCACGTCGTCCTTGACCAGGCGCTCGGAGAGGATGATCGCGTCCTCAAAGTTGTAGCCCTCCCAGGGCATGAACGCCACGAGCAAGTTCTTGCCCAGAGCGAGTTCGCCATGATCGGTCGACGGGCCGTCAGCGATGATCGAGCCCTTCAGGACCTTGTCGCCCTCGTTGACTCGCACCCGCTGGTTGATGCAGGTGTCCTGGTTGGAGCGACGGAACTTGGCAAGGCGGTACACCTTCTTGCCAAGCGTCTTGTACTGCACGGTGATCGCGTCGCCGGAGACATCGGTGACGTCACCGTCGTCGTCGGCCTGGATCAGGTCAGCAGCATCGCGTGCCGCACGGTTCTCGATACCGGTGCCGATATACGGCGCCTCGGCGCGGAGCAACGGCACAGCCTGGCGCTGCATGTTGGCACCCATGAGGGCACGGTTGGCGTCGTCGTGCTCAAGGAACGGAATGAGCGCCGTGGCAACCGACACGATCTGCTTCGGGCTGACGTCGATGAAGTCGACTTCGGCCGGCGGCACGTAGCCGATGTCGGTGGTGGCACCGAAGAAGCTTTCGGCTTCGAGCATCTTGCGGAGATCCTCGAGGCTGGCGGCCTGCGGCGAACGACGCACGAGCACGCGCTCGTCAGCGAGGGCTCCGTCGTCCTTCAACGGCGTGTTGGCCTGGGCGACGACGTAGTTCTCTTCCTCGTCGGCGGCCATGTAGACGATGTCGCCGGTGACCTTGCCGTCCTTGACCTGGCGGTACGGCGACTCGATGAAGCCGAACTCGTTGACCCGTGCGTAGCACGACAGGCCACCGATCAGGCCGATGTTCGGGCCTTCCGGGGTCTCGATCGGACACATGCGGCCATAGTGACTGAAGTGAACGTCGCGGACTTCGAAGCCGGCACGCTCACGCGACAGGCCACCCGGGCCGAGCGCCGAGAGACGACGGCGGTGGGTCAGACCCGACAGCGGGTTGACCTGGTCCATGAACTGCGAGAGCTGTGAAGTTCCGAAGAACTCCTTGATCGCTGCGACGACCGGACGAATGTTGATGAGCGTCTGCGGCGTGATTGCCTCGACGTCCTGCGTCGTCATGCGTTCGCGGACGACACGTTCCATCCGGCTGAGGCCGATGCGGACCTGGTTCTGGATGAGCTCGCCGACGCTGCGAATGCGGCGGTTGGCGAAGTGGTCCTGGTCGTCAAGGCGGTAACCCGGCTCCTGCTTGACCAAGTGCAGCATGTACGTGATGGTGGCGAGCACCTCACAGCGACTGAGCACGTTCTGGTCGTCCTCGGGGTAGTCGAGCAGTGGCTCGCCTTCGCCATTGACGGCACCTTCGAGGCCGAAGAGCGCACCGAGCTGGCTGATCTCTTCGCCAAGCTTGCGGTTGATCTTGTAGCGGCCGACGCGGCTGAGGTCGTAACGACGGCTCTCAAAGAACGCGTTCCGGAAGTACGCCTTGGCGGACTCGACCGTCGGCGGCTCACCGGGGCGGGCACGCTTGTAGATCTCGACGAGAGCTTCGTCCTGGGTCGGCGCTGTGTCGCGCTCCTTGTCCCACTGGCCTTCGAGGAAGTCGAAGTGCGAAACGAAGCGGTCGAGGAAGCCGGGAGCATTCTCTTCGTCGTAGCCGAGCGCACGCAGCATGGTGAAGACACCGAGGCGGCGCTTGCGGGCCACGCGGGTGCCAGCGGTGACGTCCTTGCCAGGCTTGTGCTCGACGTCGAACTCCATCCATTCGCCGCGGTACGGGTGGATCGTGCCCTTGACGAGCTGGTGCTTGGTGAGGTTACGCAGGCGGAAACGCTCACCCGGCTCGAAGATGACACCAGGGCTGCGGACGAGCTGGCTGACAACGACACGCTCGGTGCCGTTGACGATGAACGTGCCCTTCTCCGTCATGATCGGGAAGTCGCCCATGAACACGGTCTGCTCTTTGATTTCGCCCGTGTTGCGGTTCATGAACCGAGCGCGCACGAAGACCGGCGCGCTGTAGGTCATGTCCTTTTCCTTGCACTCCTCCACCGTGAACTTCGGCGGGGGGCGCAGGTCTTCGTCGAACGGGTCGAACTCAAGCTCAAGCTGGAGCGACTCCGAGAAGTCCTTGATGGGGCTGATGTCGCGGAACGTATTCGCGAGCCCTTCATCGAGGAACCACTGGAAGCTCTCACGCTGGACGGCAATGAGGTCGGGGAGCTCAAGCGGCTCCTTCAGATTGCCGAACGAATAACGTTCACGAGACACGGGACGAGTCGCCACGATCACTCTCCAAAGAGTTGATGTTGATTGTTGCCAGGCAGCAGGGCGCGCTGAACCACACCAATGAAGGGGTGAGGGAACAGGGGACGCACGGCAGCATGCCAGGCTATCCACGTCGGGCGAGCAACGTCAACCGCAGACAGCGTGAATTTGCGCTGCGAGCGTATTTCGTCTGAATCGTCGATGACAAACTGTCACAAACGAATTGCGGGACAAGCTAAAGAAGCATCGCCCCGATGTCAAGCACCCATTGCCCTTCGCCACAAAATCGGAACGTGAGCAGGTGTTCTTCGGTGTCACTTCCGTGACCGCGTGCTCTCCGGACGCGACGGAGCCCGGCACCCCGCCCTCAACAGAGGGCGGGAGCCGGGCTCCGATCAATTCGAGTCGAGACTCAGATCAGCAGCGCAGAACGCTGCATTTGATCACTTGACTTCGACGTCTGCGCCAACCTCTTCGAGCTTGGCCTTGGCTGCGTCGGCATCGGCCTTGGCAACCTTCTCCATCAGCGGCTTCGGGGCGCCGTCGACCAGGTCCTTGGCGTCCTTGAGGCCAACGCCGAGGAGGTCCTTGACGACCTTGACGACCTGGATCTTCTGGGCGCCAGCGCCGTTGAGGATCACGTCGAACTCGGTCTGATCGTCTTCGCCGCCAGCGCCGCCGCCTGCGGGAGCGGCTGCTGCCACTGCCACCGGGGCAGCTGCGGTGACATCGAACTTCTCTTCGAAGGCGTCGAGGAGCTCCTTGAGCTCAATGACGGTCAGTGCGGAAATTGCGTCGAGGATTTCTTCCTGTGACATGTTGTTCTCTCTTTCGATTCAGTGTTCAGTGCGGGGCCGTTCGACCCCTGAAAATGGGGGTGTTCAGGCTTCGGCTTCCTGCTTCTCGATGAGAGCAGAGAGTCCGAATGCAAGTTTGTTCGGCAGTGCGTTGAGCAGCCGAGCGGTCTTGACCAGCGGTGCTTGAAGTGCGCCGGCGAAACTCGCCAACAACTCTTCGCGCGACGGCAGGCTTGCCAGTGCTTTGACATCGTCGGCGGACATCGGCACGTCGCCGAGCATTCCACCCTTGATGACCAGCATCGGGTTGGCCTTGGCCGTATCGACCAACGCCTTGGCTGCGCCAACCGAATCATCGGCGGCGAAGGTGAGCGCAGTCGGACCGGTCAGGTGTTCCGTGAGGCCGTCGAGACCGGCGTTGGTGGCGGCGAGCTTGGCCAGGGTGTTCTTGTACACCTTGTGCTCAGCGCCAACAGCGCGCAACGGGGCACGAAGGTCGGCCAGCTGGCCAACCGACATCCCGCGGTACTCGGTGACGAACACTGCGTTGGCTGCGGTGAGCTTGGCAGTGATTTCCTCGACCTTTGCGGCCTTGTCGGGCCGCGGTGCGTTTGCTTCTGTCATATGTTTTCCTCCTCTCGCTACAACTCGGGGTGCTCGCTTGTTCAGCGAACACCACACGAGGAGCCGAGAGGCTCGATTCGTTTGGCATGCACCTCGGCTGGCGTCCCCTCACAACATTCGGAGGAGGCATTACCCGGGATTCCCGGACCAACGGTCTCTGGCGAGCGACCTATGAATAACTCACATGATGCTAGGGACAGCGCGCACGACTTCCACGCGCAACGCCCCGCAGCGTCAGGCGTCGAGGTTTTGCTTGAGCCGCTGGATGTCGACCTTGACGCCGGGCCCCATCGTGGCAGACACGGTGATCTTCTGGATGTAGCGACCCTTGGCCGAAGCCGGCTTGGCACGCTGGATCTCGTCGATGACAGCAAAGAAATTCTCGGTGAGCGCTTCGGGTGTGAAGCTGGCCTTGCCGACGGTGAGCTGCACGTTGCCGTACCGGTCGGTGCGGTATTCGACCTTGCCGCCTTTGAACTCGCTGACGGCCTTGGCGACGTCGGGCGTCACGGTGCCGGTCTTCGGGTTGGGCATCAGGCCACGCGGGCCGAGCGAACGGCCGAGACGGCCGACGAGCGGCATCATGTCCGGTGCGGCGATCACGAGATCGAAGTCCAGCATGCCGCCCTCGACCTGCTCGAAGAGGTCGTCGGCGCCCACCAGGTCGGCGCCAGCTTCACGGGCTGCGTCTGCAGCCTCGCCTGAGGCGAACACGGCGACGCGGATGTCTTTGCCGGTTCCCTGCGGAAGTGCGACGGTGCCGCGCACCATCTGGTCCGCTTTGCGAGGGTCGATACCGAGCCGGAACGAGACGTCGATCGCCTCGTCGAACTTGGCGGTTGCGGTGTCCTTGGCGAGCCGGACGGCATCGGCGGGGATGTAGAGCATCTCCCGGTCGAACTTCTTGGCTGCGTCGGTGAACTTCTTGCCTGACATTTGGTGTCTCCCTCAGTAGTAAGTCCGCCAGCCGAGGTGATGCTGGTCGAGACTGTTGATGTTGATTGGTTGTTTCGAAAGGTCAGAAACGGGGTCTGACCCCGTTTCTGACGATTTCAGCTGACAGTGATGCCCATGCTGCGGGCAGTACCACGGACCTGGAGCTTTGCGGCTGCCATGTCGTTTGCGTTGAGGTCAGGCATCTTGATCGTGGCGATCTCTTCGACCTGCGCCTCAGTGATGTTGCCGGCGACTTCGGAACCCGGGTTGTTGGCGGCCTTCTGAAGGCCCGCCTTCTCGCGGATCAACGTCGACGTCGGCGGCGTCTTCAAAATAAAATCGAAGGTGCGATCTTCGTAGATCGTGATCTCGGTCGGCACAACCGTGCCGGCCTGGGCCTCGGTCTTGGCGTTGTACGCCTTGACGAAGTCCATGATCGCGATGCCGTGCGGGCCGAGTGCCGTACCGACCGGCGGGGCCGGGCTGGCCTTGCCTGCTTCGATCTGGATCTTGACGACGGTGATGACTTTTTTCTTTGCCATGAGGCTGCTTCTTCCGTGTTTCTTCTGTTCAGCGATTGTGATAGCCGGGTTGGGTGTAATGATTCAGCGTGATGCTGATCAGAGCTTGGCGACCTGGCTGAAGTCCATCTCGACCAAGGTCTCGCGACCGAAGATGTTGACGAGGACCTTCAGCTTGAGGTGATCGGCGTTGATTTCGGCGATCTCGCCGGTGAAGTCGGCAAACGGGCCTTCCTTCACGCGCACGCTTTCGCCCTCTTCGTAGTCGAGCTTGGCCTTACGGCGAGGCGCATCGGCCTGCGCTGCGGTCTTCGGCGACAGGAAGGTCTTGACCTCACGGCGCGAGAGCGGCGTGGGCTTCTGGCCCTTCACGGCCTGTCCGACGAAACCGGTGATGCCCGGCGTGTTCCGCACGCAGTACCAGGTCTCGTCGTCCATCTGGCAACGAACGAGCAGGTAGCCAGGGAAGACCTTCTTCATGACGGTCTGCTTCTTGCCGTTCTTGAACTCGTCGACTTCTTCCATTGGAATGACGATCTCGTAGATCTTGTCTTCCATGTTCATCGACTGGATCCGGGCGTTGAGGTTCGCCGTGACCTTCTTTTCGTAACCAGACTGCGTGTGCACCACGAACCACTTACCCGGGCGCAGGTTCGGGTCGTCGTACGGTTCGGGCTCTGCGTCGACTGGCGACTCCTCAGCAGTTTCAGCTGCACTGGAATCGACGTCCGACTCGGCGCTGACGTTTGCGTCGTCGGCCGCGCTCTCGCTTGATTCGGCCTCGCTTGATTCGGCCGCGGTAGAGGAATCGGCGTGCGTGTCATCAGCGAGCACGTCAGTGTCGCCAGATGGCAAGATCGCGTCGGCACTCACCGTGTCGCCGACCGAGGCTTCAGAGTCCACGTCGGCGAGCACGTTGGTGTCGCCGGATGGAAGGAGGTCAGCCGGAGCGTTCGATGCCTCTGCGTCGACCGCCAGCTCGGTGGCGGCGTCTTCCAGGTCGGCAGCGCTGGTGTCGGCTGCGTCGAGTACCGAATCAAGTTCGGCATCGAGTGCCGCCAACGCATCGGTGCCGGTCTCGGCTTCAGTTGGGGTGGTCTCGTCTGTCATGTCGTCGCTCACGATGCTGAGTAGAACCATTCGGACCACAGGCCGAATATGTAGTCGGAGCCACCAACGAGCGCCGTGTAGAACACAACGGTGATGACGACGACAATGGAGTACCGGGTGACCTCGGGACGTTGCGGCCACGCAACCTTGCGCATTTCCTCGCGCACCTCGCGGAGGTACTGGCGGGGCCCAACGCGGTCTTGCGGGCGCTTCTGAGGCCGCGGGGCGCGCGTTGCTTTGCCCTCGTCATCGAGGGCACCCATCTTGCGAAGCTGACGCTTCTGCTCGCGGTTGAGATCGTCCATTGACACGTTGTTGCTGCGTTCTCTCGTGTTCGGCTGATGGTTGGGTGGGAAGGTTCAAATCGTGCGGCCCGGTTGGGACGCACGAGGTGGGCAGGGCAGGAGGGACTCGAACCCCCGACCGTCGGTTTTGGAGACCGATGCTCTACCAGCTGAGCTACTGCCCTCGGAAGGGAACGCCAGGGTACCAGCGCTTCCTGAGAGGGCGAGTGCGGCCAAACTCTGCGGCAGATACCGAGAATCGTGCTGCGCTCGCTGCCTCACCTGTTGTTCAGCGCGTCTCCTTGTGGACCGTGTGGGTCCGCTGACGCGAGCAATACTTCTTCATCTCAAGACGTTCACGGTCGTTGACCTTGGACTTCATCGTGATGTAGTTGCGCTCTTTGCACTCGGTACATTCGAGGGTCACTTTGACCCGCTTGTCACTTTTGGCCATGACTGGCTCACTTTCGTTTTCGTTCCAGAATCGGAACAGATTCGGGTGACAACACAGCGGCCGGCTCGGACGAACCGAACCGGCCGCGGGTTGTCAGTACTCGATTACTTAATGATCTTGATGACGCGGCCGGCACCAACAGTGCGGCCACCTTCACGGATAGCAAAACGAAGACCCTCGTCCATCGCAATCGGCTTACCCAACTGCACCGTCATCTCAACGTTGTCACCAGGCATCACCATCTCCGTACCAGACGGCAACTCAATCGTGCCCGTCACATCAGTCGTCCGGAAGAAAAACTGCGGCCGGTAATTGTTGAAGAACGGCTTATGACGGCCACCCTCATCCTTCGTCAACACATACACCTGACCCTCAAAGTCAGTGTGCGGCGTAATCGAACCCGGCTTACACAACACCTGGCCACGCTCAACATCTTCTTTGTCGATACCACGCAACAGCGCACCAATATTGTCGCCCGCCTGGCCCTCATCAAGAAGCTTGCGGAACATCTCAACACCAGTACACGTCGTCTTCTGCGTGTCACGCAAACCAACGATCTCAATCTCATCACCAGTATTGACAATGCCCTGCTCAACCTTGCCAGTCACCACAGTGCCACGACCCGTGATCGTAAACACATCCTCAATCGGCATCAAGAACGGCTTATCCAACTCACGGACAGGATCAGGAATCGACGCATCACACGCAGCCATCAGTTCCATGACCTTTTCCTGAGCACCAGAATCACCCTCAAGCGCCTTCAACGCCGAAACATGCACCACCGGAGCATCATCGCCCGGGAACTCGTACTCGTCCAACAACTCACGAACCTCAAGCTCAACAAGCTCCAAAAGCTCTTCGTCATCAACCATGTCCGACTTATTCAACGCCACCACGATGTACGGCACACCAACCTGGCGAGCCAACAACACATGCTCACGCGTCTGAGGCATCGGACCATCCGTCGCAGCCACCACCAAAATCGCGCCATCGATCTGGGCTGCACCCGTGATCATGTTCTTGATGTAATCCGCATGACCCGGCATATCAATATGGGCATAGTGACGATTCTCAGTCTCGTACTCAATATGCGAAATCGAGATCGTAATACCACGCGCCTTCTCCTCAGGCGCCTTATCAATACCCTCGAAGTCAGTGAAGTCAGCCAACCCACGCTCCGACAGCGTCTTCGAGATAGCAGCAGTCAACGTCGTCTTCCCATGGTCAATATGACCCATGGTGCCAATATTCACGTGCGGCTTATTCCGCTCGAACTTTTCCTTGCTCATGTGCTTCCTCTACTCCTGAGGGTGTTATTCGTTGATTGATGTGTTTGGTAGCGGCGGTCGGACTTGAACCGACGACCTTCCGATTATGAGCCGGATGCTCTGACCAACTGAGCTACGCCGCCATATGGTCCCGATGTTCCGGGTGGTGTTGCTTGGCACGCGAACGGGTTGCCCCGACCACTTGGTCGAGCCCTCTGTGGGAATCGAACCCACGACACCAGCCTTACCATGGCTGTGCTCTACCGACTGAGCTAAGAGGGCGTCACGGTGATACCCAGAATTTTCAGGTTTCCGGGCACCCTTCGGGGGCGACCTGGGCCGCAACCGACGTTCGAGTGTATCGGCGGTGGTTGCAAGACCACCCTGCGTTTGCGCGCGAAGTTTCCGCCGTTTGCGCCCGTCGAGGAACTACGTTCAACGGCGATGGGTACCGCTCGATCAGCCGACGAATCGACTGGGCAACGACCGACCGTCACGATTCGCCTGGCCACCGCGAGCGATGCTGCGTCGATCCTCGAGATCTACAACTACGAAGTCGAGAATCGCACCAGCACGTTCGACATCGTTCCACGCACGCTCGATGCCCAGCGCGTCTGGCTCGCCGAGCGTTCCGGAGCGTTTGCTGCGGTGGTGGCCACGATTCCGAACCGCGATGGCGACCCGGCCGTCGTCGGGTTCGCCTCGCTCTCTCCCTACAAAGAGCGCGCCGCGTATCGCACGACCGTCGAGAACTCGGTCTACGTCTCGCGCGAGCACGGCGGCCTCGGCATCGGCAGAACGTTGATGGAGCACTTGATCGAGGTGGCACGCGACAGTGGATTCCACTCGATCATCGCTCGCATCGAGGCCAGCTCGGAGGCCTCGCGAGCGCTGCACCGGGCATGCGGGTTCGTGCTCGTCGGCGTCGAAACGGAAGTCGGTCGCAAATTCAATCGATGGCTCAGCACCGCAGTGATGCAACTTATGCTTTGAGGCCGCCACCATCGCGCTGGGCCACACGGAAGCTGATGTCGCCGGCGAACTGCTCGTCGACTTCGACCTGCAGGTCGTACTCGCCGGGGGCCGGGAACGAGACCGCGGCGAGCGGCACCACAATCGGCACTTGACGCCCTTCGCCCGGCTGCAAGCCAGAGGGAGGCGACGACTCGTGAAGCGCCACCTTCACCGTCGCGGCGAGCATCGCTGTCTCGGCGGACTTCACTTTCATCACCATCTCATGGGCGGTGCCTGCCTCATCGGGCGGCAGCCACACCAGGGTCGCGACGTGGCAGGCGAACTTCGCGGGAAACGTCGGGGCGACCAGCCGCGTCAGTCCACCGGACTGCACGAAGAGCAGCCCCTCACGAATCTGTGCGAAGTCGCACAGAATCAGCGACTTCAGCTCCGCAGTCATGTCGGCACGATATCTCACCGATACCCGAGGGCTGACTTCCGGATTGGGCCGAGCGCGCGGAGCGTCACTCGAAGGCGAAGGAACGCACCGCGATCGGATCGGCGAATCCCTTCACCATTCGTCGGCCAGCTGGATCAAATCTGGACGTCGGGGCAGCGTGAGCGAGTTCCTCAGTGACCAACAGTTCCTGCGGGACGGCCTCGTCCACGAGACGAGCCGCAAGGTTGACAATCGGTCCGTAGTAGTCGCCGCCCCGCACCAGGACGTCGCCGAAGGCGAGCCCGCCGCGCGGCACGACTCGTTCCATCTCGCTGCCAAACCCTGCCATCAGCCGACTTCCTGCCACGCAGGCAGCCTCCGGATCGGTGGCGACGAACATCACTTCGTCACCGATCAGCTTCACCAGACGGGCCCCGACAGCAGTGACGATGTCGTGGGCGCGGCCCTCGAAATCTCGGATGAACACCGCCAGATCTTTCGGCTGCAAGGCAGCCGAGATCTCGGTGAACCCCACGAGATCCACGAACCCAACCGCATATCGGTACAGGAATCGTTCACCCTGCTCGATCTCAGCGACACGGCTCCGTTCGGTGGCTTGCAGAATGTGCCGCCTCAGCAACGGCTCGAGCTGCGCACTCAAACGGTCGATCAGACCGACAGCGTCGTAGCCCTTTCTGGCAAGTGCCAGCTCGTTGTGCCCGCGGTCAGCATCTCAGCCTCGACATCGGTGAGGAACAGTGAAACGCCCGCCTCCCCAATCCGGCTCATTGCCGAGCCGATGACGCGCAGAAAGGCAAGCGTTTCTTCCCGGGAGAAGACCTCACCGAGCAGGTCGAAGGATGCCAGCGCCTCGATCTCGGCCTGGGTCACTCCGATCTCGCCAGGCGGCGCTCCACCGATCTGCGTCAAGCCGACGGCGCGCAGGAACGCGTCGAAGTTCTCGGTTGCCATCCCAGACGTCTCAATCGCTTGGGACCGACTCAAACGTTCTCCAGGCAACGTTCGGCGATCATTAGCAATCGCCGACAAGCTCCCAGCCGACTCGGCGAGCACCATTTCGTCAATGGTGAAACCCATCTCGACAAGCCAATCGAGCAACTCGAGCCGGCCATGTTCCGCTGTGTTCTCCGGGTCGTACAACCCAGCGGCGACGTACTCCTCGGTGGACGGCATGGGACCACCGTACGACACCTGGTTGGCCCAGGTTGCCGGGGGCGAGGAGCCCGGAATCGACCGAGAACGTCAAGAGCCCGCCAGCCGAAGCTGACGGGCTCTCAACATCTCAGTGTGGGCCGAGAAGGATTTGAACCTTCGAAGGCATACGCCGGCAGGTTTACAGCCTGCTCCCTTTGGCCACTCGGGCACCGACCCATGTTGATGCGGCCGACATCGTACCCATCAGGGTCGAAAACGAACACCCGGTATTGTCTGGGTATGGGAAGTTTTGATGTCGTGTCCGAAGTCGACGACCAGGAAGTCAAGAACGCGGTCGATCAAGCGCAACGCGAGATCTCTCAGCGGTTCGATTTCAAGAACACCAACTCCAGCATCGAGCAGAACGACACCGCCATCACCATGGCAACGGTGAGCGAAGACCGGCTCAATGCGCTGCGGATCGTCCTTGAGGAAAAGCTGGTCAAGCGTGGCGTGTCGCTGAAGGGCGTCGACTATGCAGATGTGCAAGAGGCCTCAGGTGGCACCGTGCGCCAGGTGATGACGATCTCCTCAGGCATCAGCTCCGACAAGGCCAAGTTGATCAACAAGGCCATCAAGGAGAAGGGCCCCAAGGGCGTTTCGAGTTCCAACCAAGGCGAGTCGATCCGGGTCCAGAGCAAGAAGCGGGATCACCTGCAAGAGGTCATCGCGATGCTGAAAGCCGAAGACATCGGTATTCCGCTGCAGTTCAACAACTTCCGCGACTGAACCTTGCGAGCAGCTGACCGATCACTCGGTCTCGTCAAGGGGGTCGAGAGGGTCAGACAGGATGTTGCTCGCAGCGACGACGATCGCCCGTGCTTGCTCAGCGGAGTCCGGCAACGTGGTGTCGAATGCGAGCTCCAGCAGCGGGAGCCCGAGTTGAGAGTTGCGGACCTCGGCGATGGCGACCGCGCGGTCAGCGGCGGTTCCCGCGACCGGAACCGCTGCAGCAGCTTCGAGCTCAACTGACCGGAGCCGTGCGATCTCCCGACCAACCCCGGACCGGGCAAGGGTCTCGAAGCCGACGCCAGGATCGCAGGTGCGAAGCTGCATCGTGCCGGTCGCCAGCGTCGTGAGGCTGGCGGTCATTTCGGCGGGCACGTTATTGACCCACTGCTGCAGCATGCCGGAGACTTGGGCCGTGCCGTCAACGTCGGTGCCGCTCAACGTGACGTACGTGCAATGTCTGCCAGCGCTGTCAGCTGTTGCCAGTGAGGCCTGAACGAGTGCGTGCTGGCTGCATATGCGGTCGCGGCATCGGTGTAGCTGGCGAACACGAGATACCAATACGTTCGGTCGGTCAGCCGCTGCGACGAGGTGAACGTGTCGCCCACCGCAAGTTCTGGTTCGCTCGCCAGCTGCAGTTGCGACGCTGCACGTAGCGCTTCGAAGTCAGCGGACCGCTGCGTTGGGTCGTTGGTGGAGACCTCGGCGAACGCAAGGGGGGCGTTGGCCCGATACTCGATCACCGGTGGCAACAACGACGAAACCGCAATGTCACGAATCGTGTCGGGCAGCGCCATAGCTGGTCGCCGCTGCGGCTGCACGGCTCGAGGCGATCACGACTGCACGCGTCAGGGCGGGGGCATCGAGTAGCCCGTCGTCGATCGACGCCGACCAACCGGTTTCCTGATCGAGCGCGGCTGCGGTCATGGCTTCAGTCATTGCAGCGTCAAACAGCGCCGGTCCAGCCGCATCGTTGGCAATGACTTCTCCAGTGACCGGCGAGTAGTAGGCCACCGTCCAGTCTTCGACAAGTTCGTGCAGCAATGGTGCGTCAAGCATCCCGCTGACCAGACCGAACGAGCGCCAAGTGGGGAGTTCGGACTCCCATGGTCCAACGAGCTGCGCCGTCATCGATGTGGCGTACACGTCGGCGGCGCGGCGCTGCACGTCGACCGGCTCAGCAAACTCTGCACCACGGGCGATCTCGACTGCCTCGCCGTACGGGCGAGCGTCGTCATCCCACTTGTCAGGAAACAGGTAGGGACGCCCGAAGATGATTGCGCCCGCAATGAGGCCAGCGAGAACCAGCAACGTGAAGAACAGTGCAAAGCCGCCGGCACCTGAGCGGGCCGAGGCAGCCTTGGCCTTCTTGAGCGCAACCTTCTGCTGATGCTTCTTCAACTTCTTCTGGTGTTTGCGATCCCTGCGGCTGATGACAGCAGTCGGTGTCTGGAGCGACGCTGTCGCGGGCGCAGCCTGCCGGGGCCCAGACTGATTGAGCTGACTGCCCGGCAACTGTGGGACCGCAACCGGTGGCGCGCTACTTGGAGCAGCTCCAGCCCCCGCAGCGGCCGCCGCGGCTTGCACCGCAATCACTGTGGTTGGCGCATGATCCTGCGACACGACGTCGGTCGGTAGGGCAGCCACCGCTGCCGAAGGACTGCTGGCGTCGTTGACGACCTCGGGTGCACGAGGCGACACCGTCTTCGTCGCCGTGGGTCCGGGTGACCCGGCGGCCGGCGCTCGCCCCTCGGGCTCCACCGAAGGAACACGCCCACTCGGAGTGAGGTCGGGGATGTCGAGCGGGGCGATCGTCAGATCGATGATGTCACCGACGACAGGTTGGGCAGTTGCCGGCACGGGATCTGCTGGAGCCAGTGCCTGGCCCGGCGGCGCGGGCAACGGGGTGTCGTCCAGGCGGAGTGACGGAAGTTCGAGGTGCAGCTCACCGAGCACATTCGCATTGTCATCTGCGGCGGGCCCGGGAGTTGCCGAACGGTCGCCGACCAACGGCAGCGGGTCGAGCGTCAGGGGCTTCATGGTCAAGTCGAAGTCACCCAAGACGGGCGAAGTGACCTGCGAGGGGTTTGGCGCCGAGAGCGGCGTCTGTGTTTCGGCGCCAGCCCGAACGACGCTCAGCTCAGCGTTCGGCTCGGTTTGCGGTGCGGTGTCGTTGGCGTCCAGAACGGACTCCCATGACAGCACAGAACGATCGGTGTTCTGGTCCGGCTGCGGGCTCATGCCAGGTCATCGGCACAATCCGTCAGCACCTTGAGACTCCCCTGAGAGTTCCCCCGACCTCCGACCCGCCCGTTGGCATGGCCGTCAGGTGGGCATCAGTCGTCGGCCGACTGGGCTGCCTTCGCTTGGAGTTCGTCGACGATTGAGGAGTCGGCCAGCGTGGTCGTGTCTCCGATGTTGCGTCCTTCGGCCACATCGCGCAACAAGCGACGCATGATCTTTCCCGAGCGCGTCTTAGGAAGATCGGGTGTGATGTAGATCTGCTTGGGCTTGGCAATGGCACCGATCTCGGCAGCCACGTGGTTCCGAAGATCCTGTTCGCCGACATCCTCCCCGCCGCGCAGGATCACATAGGCAATGACGGCCTGGCCAGTCGTCGGATCGGTCGCACCCACCACGGCTGCCTCAGCGACTGCGGGGTGCGAGACCAACGCCGACTCGACCTCCGTGGTGGAAATTCGGTGCCCGGAGACGTTCATCACATCATCGACGCGGCCCAGTAGCCACAAGTAGCCGTCGTCGTCGAGCTTGGCGCCGTCGCCAGCGAAATACCGACCTTCGAAACGCGACCAGTACGTCTCCTGGTACCGATCGGGGTCACCCCAAATCCCGCGCAGCATGCCCGGCCACGGTCGGGTGAGGGTCAAGTAGCCGCCGCCGTTCGACACGGTGTTGGCATCGTCGTCGACCAACTCGGTGGACACGCCGGGCAGGGGGAACGTCGCCGAACCAGGCTTGGTCGTGGTCGCTCCCGGGAGCGGACTGATCATGATGCCGCCCGTCTCGGTCTGCCACCAGGTATCCACGATCGGACAGTTGCCCTTGCCGATCGTGTCGTGGTACCACATCCAGGCTTCAGGGTTGATCGGCTCGCCAACGGTCCCAAGGAGTCGAAGCGACGACAAGTCATGCTTGTCGGGTTCCTGCGCGCCCCACTTCATGAACGTACGGATGGCCGTCGGCGCGGTGTAGAAGATGGTCACACCGTATTTTTCAACGATCTCCCAGAACCGATCGTTGCCTGGATGATTCGGCACGCCTTCGTACATCACCTGAGTACAGCCATTACTCAGCGGTCCGTAGACGATGTAGCTGTGGCCCGTGATCCAGCCGACATCGGCGGTGCACCAGAACACGTCGGATTCGGGCTTGAGGTCGAAGACGTACTTGTGGGTGTAGGTGACCTGCGTGAGATAGCCACCGGTGGTGTGCATGATGCCCTTGGGCTTGCCCGTGGTCCCCGAGGTGTAGAGCAGGAAGAGCAGGTGCTCGGCTTCCATCGGCTCGGCCGGGCAGTCGGTGGATGCTCCGTCCAGCAACTCGTGGTACCAGTGGTCGCGTCCCTCGTGCATCGTGACGTCGTTGCCACCACGCTTGACGACGATCATGTGCTCGATCGTGGGCGCCGAGTCACACGCCTCGTCAGCCGCAGGCTTGAGCGGAAAGACCTCGCCGCGCCGGTATCCACCGTCTGCGGTGATCAACACCTTCGCTTCGGCGTCGTTGATGCGGTCGCTCAGCGACTGACTCGAGAACCCCCCGAACACAACACTGTGCGCTGCTCCGATCCGAGCGCAGGCGAGCATCGCAACGGCCGCTTCGGGAATCATCGGCAGATAGATGTTGATCCGATCGCCCTTCTGCACACCGAGACCTTTGAGCACGTTGGCGAACTTGGACACCTCGTCGAGCAGGTCTTGATAGGTGATCTTGCGCGTATCGCCCGGCTCACCCTCCCAGTGAATGGCCACCTTGCCGCCGTTGCCGGCATTGACGTGGCGATCGAGGCAGTTGTACGCCACGTTCAGCGTTCCGCCCTCGAACCACTTCGAGTACGGGAGCTGCCAATCGAGCACCGTGTCCCACGGCTCGAACCACTCGACGAGCTCGCCTGCTTGACGTGCCCAGAACGCTTCGTCGTCCTCATTCGCCTCGTCATACAACGATGTGTCGACGACGAGGGCATCACGCTTGAAGCTCTCCGACGGCGGGAAGGTTCGATTCTCGGAGGCAAGTGCGTCGATGGTGTCGTGCTGTTCGTCGCTCATTCCGTGATCGTAGATCAGAGCAACGGCCGTCTCAGAGGTCGGACTCAGGCTCGCCATTCAGCGACGAGGAAGTTCCCGAGTCCGCTTGGGTCGAGGAGCGCTTCGGCCTCGCTGATCCGGCTCCGCATCCTCATCGCCTCGAGCCCAGGCCGCGCGGCCTGGGCCTCCCACACTCGCTTGCCTTCGGTGACCAACTCGTCAATGCCCCAACGCTGGAGGAATTGTGCCTGGGTGCGCATGGCATCGGCCTCGGGGAGCTGATCGAAGGGAATGTCGGTCGTGATGTCTTGCGATCCGGGCGCGGTGAGGTAGTGGTCGCCGCGTTCGTTGCCCCGGTACGTGCGGAGCCATTCACGCCATGGCCGCATTGCCAGCTCGGCGGTGAGTGGCACCCCGTAGTCGATGATCAGCAGCGAACCGGACCGCAGCAGCTGGCGGGCGTCCTCGACAAATGTCGCCGCCTGTTCGACCAGTGGAACTCGGGCGCCCAGCGCTGCGCCCATCAGCAGTTGGGCCGGCGGCGGATCGAACGGCGCGGACAACATCTCGCTCGGCGCGCCCGATTGGTCGACTGCGACGTAGGCCTCGCGCCAACCGCTGTCGAAGACAGCCAGTCGGAAGGGGAGGTTGTCGAGCAACTCGTTCGCGATGATCACCCCATCGAGCGGAGCCGTCGGCATCGTCGCCAGCGACGTCACACCGTCGGGGTGACGTTCCCGTTGTGACGCAGAGAGTTCGACGGCGACATAGTCGAGCGCATCGGCACACGCAGGTCCGGCGGCGAGGATCGATCGGGCGAGGGTCCCCGGCCCGGCTCCCGCGTCGACCACGGTGAACTGTTCGGGTCGTCCAAGACGAGCCCACTCAGCATCCAGATAGTTCGCGATCACTGCACCGAAGAGCGGTCCGACTTCGGGCGATGTCAAGAAGTCGCCGCGGCGACCGGCGTGCCCGCCGTCCGGACGGGTGTAGAACCCGTTCTCGCCGTACAGCGCCTCGCGCATGAACTCGTCGAACGGAACCGGCTGCGGCTCTCTCGCACTCACCAGCTCAGTCTCCCAAGTCCGGATGCTTCAACCTCGCTCGAGCAACGATTTTGACGAAACAGTCCGTCTCTGCGGGGTCCCGCCGGGCGGGCTGGTCGGACCGACTCCGAACAGGCCAGCGAGGCGCGGGACATGGCGCCTGCCGATGAGGCAAGCTGTGCGGATGCGAGCGAGAACGGTCAGCGCCATCATGTTGCTGTCCCTTGGTGCGTGCGGTGGCGAACCTGCCGACAGCGTGGCGGCGCCTGGTGTCCCCACCGCCGGGGACGCTCGACCGCCGATCAGCACGATTGCGCCCGCTCCGACCACCCGGCCACCGACCACGGTGGAGCGAACGACGACCACCGTCACGGTCACTCCGACCGTCACCCCGAATGCCACACCGCCAACGTCATCTGCGGCCTCGGCGACGGTTTCCACGACCACCGTGGCTGCCTCGACCAGCACCACCACCACCACCTTGGCACCGACCACAACCGAGCTCGTCTACGTCGCCGAACTCCCTGAAGGAGCGCTCTTCGTAGGAGTCGAAGGACCGCGATCGCTCGCGGTCCAGCAGCAACTCATTGCCCTGGCCATTCTTCCGTCGACTGCGGCCGACTCGAAGTACGGCCCGGGCACCGCAGCCGGAGTCCGCCGCTTCCAGGAGTCGCAGGGCTTGATCGTCGACGGCGTTGCCGGGCCGGTCACCCTGGCCGCCCTGGCCGCAGCAGTCGCCGCCGGGCCAGCGACCACGCCCCCAACCACCAGCGACGACTAACGGTGAGCAGCGAGCGGCGCACGCATCGGAGCTCTGGCAATGCAGAGAGGCCGAGTTGCCACCGATCGGGATCAGGGAAGGACGGCGCCGGTGAGGTCTTGGAGTTCGCCGAAGCCGGCGACGAGGCGGGGATACACGCCAACGGCAATCGTGCCGATGACGGTGAGCGCCAGCGCGGCCATGATGGGGCTCGGCGTCACGATCGGCGTCGTATCGCCGTCGGGTGCGTCGTCCATCCAGACGACTCGGAGCACCTTCATGTAGTACGCGGCCGAGATAACGGTGTTCACAGCGGCAATCGATGCCAGCGCGTACGCCCAGTTGTTCTGAGCGTCAAGCACGGCCTTGAAAGCATTGAACTTGGCGAACCAGCCACCGAGCGGCGGGATGCCGGCGAGCGACGCGAAGAAGATCGTGGTCAGCACGGCAAGACCTGGTGCGTAGCCGAACAGGCCACCGAAGCTTGAGATCTCACCGCTGCGCGTTTTGCGGGTCACGGCGATGACCACGGCGAACGCACCGAGGTTCATGAAGCCATACACGAGCAGGTAGACGACCACGGCGTTGAGAGCCGAACCGGCAGCTTCGGCCTCACCCGCGAACGCCAACGGCATCAGGATGAAACCGCCCTGGCTGACCGAAGAGTAGGCAAGCATGCGAACAATGTTGGTCTGACGCAGAGCGAGCACGTTGCCGACCGTCATTGTCAGCGCAGCAAGGGCCCAGATGAACGGCTGGTAGACGTCGGATGCGTTGGGGAGGGCGAGGTAGATGATCGTCACCAGAGCGATGAAGCCTGCCGCCTTGGATGCCACCGACAGGAACGCCGTGACCGGAATGGGGGCGCCCTCGTAGGTGTCCGGCGCCCAGCTGTGGAACGGAACAGCTGAGATCTTGAACGCGAAACCACTGATGATGAAGACGATGCCGACAACTTCGATGCCGTTCAAGTTTCCGTCGGTCAAGGAGGCACCGATGTCAGTGAGCAACGTCGAGTTGGTCGAACCGAACAGCAGGCTCATGCCGTACAGCATGACCGCCGAGGCAAACACTCCGAGCAGGTAGTACTTGACACCTGCTTCGTTCGACTTCGAGCTGCGCTTGTTCCAGGCCGCCATCATGTAGGCCGGAATCGAGAGCAGCTCGAGAGCGACGAAGATGCTGATGAGGTCACGAGACGAGGTCATCATCACCATGCCGAGTACGGAGCACATCATCAAGACATAGAACTCGCCCTGGTAGTACCCGCCTTCTTCGAGTTCTGTCTGGCTCATCAAGATGACGACATATGCCACCAGGAGGAAGAACGCCTTCATGATGAGCGCGTACTCGTCGATGACGTACCGGCCACCGAACATCGATCGCGAGTCGTCACCGATGACGAACAGCGTGACGACAGGGATGAGCGCCGCCAACATCACGAAGCCCGTGAGGGTGGCCATGATCCACTTCTTCGACTCAGAGATGTTGAGGTCGATGAGGAGGACGATGTTGATGCCCGCCACGAGCACGAGCTCGGGCGCGATGGCATGCCAATCAATAGTTGGAGCGACCCAGTCGGTCGCTTGTGCGAATAGAGCAGCGAGCATCAGCCCAGTGACTTCCCGAGGGTTTCCACCATGGCCTGCACGGCCGGGTCCATGACCTTGAACATCAGTTGCGGGTACACACCGAAGACGACGATGGCGACGAGGAACGGCGTCCAGGCAATCCACTCGGTGAGCTGTACGTCCTTGATCTCTTCATGCTCATGGGCATCCGCGTCGGCGTTGGCTGCCGAGCTGAGGCTGTGCGCCATGGCCTGACCGTGATCGTCTGCACCGTGGCCGGCGTCGATCTCAGCAGTCGAGTGGCCCTTGAACTCGTCGCTCGGCACACCGAACGCGGTGCGCTGGTACAGCCACAGGAGGTAGGCGGCTGCCAGGACAGTGCCCATCGCCGCGATGACCATGAGCGTCCGGAACAGCGGCTCACTGAGCCCGAAGTTCGGGTTGTAGGCCGACAGAATGGCCGGGAATTCACCCCAGAAGCCGGCGAGGCCGGGCAGACCGAGCGAGGCCATCGAGGCGAAGCCGAGAATCCAGCCCATCTTCGGCATCTGGATGAGCATTCCACCCAAACGGCTGATCTCAAGTGTGTGGAAGCGGTGCTTCACGGAACCGGCGACGAAGAAGAGCATCCCGGTGATCAAGCCGTGAGCGACCATGCCGAACAGGGCGGCGTTGATGCCGAACGTGGTGAGCGTGGAGATGCCGAGCATGACGAAACCCATGTGAGCCACCGACGAGAACGCAATGAGGCGCTTCATGTCGGTCTGGGCGAGGCAACCGAGCGAGCCGTAGATGATGCCGATGACAGCAAGAATGCCGATCGCCGGCGCCCATGCCTTTGCGCCTTCGGGCAGCATGGGGATGGCGATCCGGACGAAACCATATGTGCCGAGCTTCAGCAGGATGGCGGCCAGGATGACCGAACCTTGTGTCGGTGCCTGTGTGTGCGCGTCGGGCAGCCAGGTGTGGAACGGGAACATCGGCACTTTGACCGCGAAGCCCAGGAACATGCCGGCGAAGATCCAGATCTGGACGTCACGGTCGATACCGGCGCCCAGGTCGATCAGCGTGGCAAAACCAAAGCTCTCCGCACCGGTCTGGAAGAACAGCGCAAGGAAGGCCACCAGCATGAATGCCGAGCCGAACATTGTGTAGAGGAAGAACTTGAGCGAGGCGTACTGCCGTTGCTCGCCGCCCCACACGCCGATCATGAAGTACATCGGCAGGAGCACGACCTCGAAGAAGACGAAGAAGAGGATCAGGTCCTGCGCAATGAACGTGCCGGCCATACCGGTCTGCAGCACGAGCATCAAGATGTAGAACGCCTTGGGGTTGCCGGCGTCGGGCATGTTGTCCCACGTGTAGATCATCACGAGGAACGTGACGCACATCGACAGGAAGTACAGCGGCAGGCTGATGCCGTCGAGGCCGATGGTGTAACCCGACCGGATCACTTCGATCCATTCGGCATCGACCGCGAACTGCAGCTTCTCGCTCTGTCCATAGTCAAACTTGACGAGCGTGTAGATGCCGACCAGCAAGGTCGCTCCGGCGGTCGCGATGCCGATGGTCTTGACGCCGGACTCATCGTCCTTCGGCCAGAACATCATGACGAGCGCGCCGACGAGCGGCAGGAACGTGCCGACGGTCAGCAGCCAATTGTTGTCTGTGAGTGTTTCCATGAGATTAGTAGTCGTTCTTTCAGCTCACGTTGAGGATGACGAGGACGATGGCGCCAACAGTTGCAGCACCGAACAGCAGGGCGCCGTACTGGTTGACCTTGCCGGACTGCACCGGTTGCAGACCGTGACCGGTTTCTGAAGCGACCGTGCCCGAGGCGTTGACTACCCCGTCGACGATCTTCTGGTCGATGTTGTTGTAGACCCAGTCGCCAGCCTTCTTGCCACTGGTGCCGACACCGTTGACGGCGCCATCGATGACGTTCTGGTTGAACCAGTACGTGGCTTTGGCGAGCGGGCGGGAAACGAAGTACACGAAGACGTTCTGGTAGAGCACGTCGAGGTAGTACTTGTTCTTGAGGAACAGGTAGCCGCCGCGGGCGATCCGCGAGCGCTCGGTCAGACCGACAAGTCGCGGGTTCTTGTTCTTGTAGAACGCGATGCAGAAGCCAATGGCGGCGGCGTAGCCAAGGGCAACGACACCAAGCGACAGCAGGATCTTGCTGAGCTCGGGGACAGCGTGCTTGACCTTCGGGAAGTAGCAGACCGTGCCGGGCTCGGGATCGGTTCGGCCACAGCCGGTGGCGTAGGCGTCCTTGCCATCTGCACCTTCTTCGGCTGCAGGCAACGGAGTGACTTCGAGCAGTTGCACGCTTTCGCCGGCGTGCCCCGCCGTCTCGCCGATGGCGACAGGTTCATAGCGGGGCTCGACGTACTTCTTGAGCAGCTCAACGCCTTCGCCGAGGTTCGCGCCCAGCGCGTCACCGGCCAGCGGCGTCGGGTTGACGAAGCCAGACGTGAGTGCCAGGAAGGCGAGGATCACAATCGGGACGAGGATCAGCTTGCCGGACTCATGTGGTCCGTGATCGTCGTGATCGTCGTGACCGTCGTCGCCGTGACCGTCGTCGCCGTGATCGTCGGTGTGTGCGGCCGCTGCGCTGAGCGACTTCGGCGCAGCACCCGCCGTGACGAGTTCGCGGTCGATCGCGTCGGCGTGAACGATCTCTTCGCGGAACTCAGTCGCGTAGCCATGATCGTCGTCGTGATGGATACCGGCGGCAGCGCCGCGGGGCTCGCCGAAGAAGGTGAGGTACGTCGCACGGGTCATGTACATCGCCGTGAGCGCCGCGCCGCCGAGGCCGACCCAGAAGAGGAACGTGTAGCCGTTGGCTCCGACGTTGTCGATGATCTCGTCCTTCGACCAGAAGCCGGCGAACGGAATCACACCGGTGAGGGCGAGCGTCGACACACACCACGCACCGAAGGTGATGGGCATGAACTTGCGCAGGCCGCCCATGTCCTTTTTCATGTCAAAGGAGTGATGCGAGCCGGAATGGCTGATCGATCCAGCAGCGAGGAACAGGCAGCACTTGAAGAAGGCGTGCGTGAACACGTGGAAGACAGCCGGCAGCCAGGCGCCGGTACCGAGGCCAAGCATCATGTAGCCCAGCTGGGACACGGTCGAATACGCCAACACCTTCTTGATGTCGTCCTGCACAAAGGCAAGAAGCGCCGCGACGACGATCGTGATGCCACCGATAATCGCAATAAAGCTCAACCCGCCGTTGGCGATGTTGAAGCCCTCCCAGAACACGGGGTAAATGCGAGCAACGAGGAAGACGCCGGCGACGACCATCGTGGACGAGTGCAGCAGCGATGACACCGGCGTCGGACCAGCCATGGCGTCGGGGAGCCACGTGTGCAGCGGGAACTGGCCCGACTTGCCGATCGCGGCAATGAACAGCGCACTCGACGCCATGATCAAGGTCCAACTCGAGCCGTCTCCAGACAACGCCCACGCCTGGATGGCTCGAATGTCAAACCCGTTCGAGTCGAGGTTCGCCACGGCGAAGTCATTGGCGCCGAAGAACAGGATCGCCGTACCGACGAGCAGGCCGACATCGCCGACGCGCACCGTGAAGAAGGCTTTGAGGGCCGAGTGGCTGTTGTAAGCGTCTTCCCACCAGTGACCGATCAGCATGAACGAACAGAGGCCCATGATCTCCCAGCCCAAGATGAGCTGAACCATGTTGGACGACATGACCATCACCAACATGCCGCTGGAGAACAGCGTCAGTGCGGCGAAGAAGTGGGTGTAACGACGATCGCCTCGAACGTAGTCAAGGCTGAAGACCTGGACGAGCAGGGAGATGAAGGCCACCAGCCAGAGCAACAGAACCGACAGGCCATCGATGTGGGAACCGAGGCCGAACTCGAGGCCGGAGTTCTGCCACCACACCCATTGGGTGACGACGGGTTCGATGTATGGCTCGACCTCGCCACCTTCGCTGGCGCGCAGTACTCCGCGAACACCACTGAAGGCGCCCCCGATCGCTTCGTCGCCACCGTGCGATGCAGAGTCAGTGCGCTGCATCCACTGGATGCCAGCGCCCGTCGCAATCACGAGCGATGCGGCCATCGATGCAAGACCGATCTCGGAACCCTTCATCGGCATCTTCTTGCCGAGGCCGATGATCAGCGCAAAACCGATGGCAGGGATGAGCGCGATGAGCCAAGCGTTGTCCAGGAACCAGCCTGAGCTCAGTTCGAGCGCAGCATGTGTGTCTTCTACGGCGAGCACGTCAGCCCTTCATTTCCGAGAGTCCGTCGAGGGCGATCGACTTGCGGTTGCGGTAGATCATGAGCACCATGGCGAGGCCGACACCGACTTCGGCGGCAGCAATGGCGATGACGAACAGTGCAAACACCTGCCCGTCGATGTTGTCGTTCATCATCGCAAAGGCGACAAAGTTCAAGTTGACGGCAGCAAGGATCAGCTCGATCGACATCAGCACGAGCACGGCATTGCGCCGCGCAATGACACCGAACACGCCGATGCAGAACAGCACCGCTGCGAGCAGGAGGAAGTTGACAGCAAGCATGAGCCTCAGTCCTTCCGGGCCAGGACGATGGCGCCAATGGCGGCGGCGAGCAGAACAAATGACACTGCCAGGAACGGCACGAGGTAGGCCGACAGATACTGGTCGGAGAGCTGCTCGGTCGGGAACGGCGCACGCTCTTCAAGCACGTCGTCTTCGAAGGTGTTGAAGATGACGTAGCCGAGCAGCCCGAAGAGCACGACGGCGACGGGGATACCGAGCTGCCAGCCTTGGTTGTTGAGACCGTCTTCTTTTCCGATCTGGGCACGGGTGAGCATGATGCCAAACAGGAACAGCACCATCACGGCACCGATGTACACCATCACCTGCGCCACCGCGAGGAACTCCGCCGAAGCCAGAATGAACTGTGCCGCAACGCCGGCGAGGACGAGGACCAGATACAACGCCGCATGCACGACGTTCTTCGTGGTGACCACGCTGAACGCCGCAAAGATCATCACCGTGGCAATGAGGCCGAACCCGATGTTCAAGGCAACATTGACCGCCGGTTCAGCGTCGGTCTGCGCAATCAGAGCGTGCAGGTTCACTGTCCACCTCGCGACCATTGAAGGGCAACGTCATTCATGGCGCCTGTGTTCACTTGCCGGCTCCCGCTTCGAGTTCGGGCGCCTCAGGCACCGTCTCCATCCACTCGCCGAGCTTGGCCTTGTCGTGGAGCAGATCGGCGATCTTCGGCTCGGAGTATTCGTACTCAGGGCTCCAGAACAGTGCGTCGAACGGGCAGACCTCGACGCAGATACCGCAGTACATGCAGAGCGCATAGTCGATGTCGAATCGGTCCAGGTGGTTGACCTGGCGCGGCTTGCCACCAGCGCGACGCGCTGGCGCGAGCTGCTTGTGGCCCTCGATGTAGATGCACCAGTCGGGACAGCTGCGCGAGCAGAGCATGCAGGCAGTGCAGTTGTCTTCGTGCAGCGCAATCACGCCGCGGGCGCGAATCGGCGGCGCTTCTTTCTCGTGCGGGTATTGCACGGTGTCGGCACCGTTCTTCAGCGTCTTGCCGAGGATGCCGGCAGTGACGCCGAGACCTTTGATGAGTCCAGGAACCTTGGGCATCAGAGGACCACCTTCAAGATTGCAGTGACGGCCGTGTTGGCCAGTGCGAGCGGGATGAGCACCTTCCAGGCAAAGGTCTGGAGTTGGTCCTCACGGAAACGCGGGTAGCTGAAGCGCACCCACATGATGACACCGACGAGGGCGAACATCTTGGTGAACATGATGACGGGGCCCACGAAGTTCATCCACCAGGCGACATCGCCGAGGTTGTCCCAGCCGAACCATTCGAAGGGAACGCCCCAGCCACCGAGGAACAGCGCCGCAGCAATGAAGCTGAAGACGCCAGCCGTGGCGAACTCGGCGATGAAGAAGATCAGGAATCGGAAGCCCGAGTACTCGGTCATGTAACCGGACACGAGCTCGGACTCAGCAATCGGCATGTCGAACGGTGCCTGCGTCAGCTCGGCCTGCACGGCGATCATGAAGATCAAGAAGCCAACGAACTGCGTGATGATGAACGGGTTGCCAAACCAGCCGATGCCGAAGATCTCACCGGTGTTCTGCACTTCGATGATCCGGTTGAGGTTCATCGACTCGGCTTGGATGACCACGCCGAGGGTGGCGAGCACCATCGGGAGTTCGTAAGCAATCAGCTGACCGCCGGCACGCAGGCCGCCGAGCAGTGAGTACTTGTTGGCCGACGACCAGCCGGCGATGAGGATGCCGAGCACGCTGACCGACCCAACGGCCAACGCGTAGAAGATGCCGGTCTCGAAGTTGGTGAACCACGCTTGGGGACCGAACGGCACGACGACGATCAGCAGGAACGTCGACAGCAGCACGATGAGCGGCGCCATGCGATAGATCCGCAAGTCGGCGTTCTCCGGCGCAAGGTCTTCCTTTTGCATCCACTTGCCGACTTCAGCAAGCAGCTGCATCGACCCGTACGGACCGGCCTCCATGGGGCCGAGACGGCTCTGCATGAACGACATCATCTTGAACAGGAACAGATAGACGATGCCACCGGCGGGCAGCAGCACCGCGACGAGGCCACCCACGACGCGCAAAATCGACATCAGCCAATACGGGATGGACCACTCCGGCCAGAAGTCCGGAAATTCGGCTGCAAGTTGAGCGAGCATCAGCGATCGATGTCTCCGAGGATGAAGTAGAGCGAAGCAAGGATCGTGATGACGTCAGGGACGTACACGCCCTTCAACGCCCACGGCACGATCGAGATGTTGTTGAAGCTCGCCGAGCGAATCTTGACGCGGAACGGCCCGAGGCCGCCCTTGCTGACGACGTAGTAGCCCATCTCGCCGAGCGGGTTCTCCGTGGACACCCAGGCTTCGCCTTCGGGCACCTTGATGATGCGTGGCACCTTGGTCATCACCGGGCCGGCCGGGATCTGATCGAGGAGTTGCGTCACGATCTTGCAGGACTCGCGGGTCTCTTGGAGACGAATCCAGCAGCGGGCCCACGAGTCGCCGTCGGGGTGTGTCCACACCTTCCAGTCGGCAAGGTCGTAGCTGAGCGGGATGTCTTGATCGCGACGGAGGTCCCAGTCGATGCCGGACGCACGGGCGTTCGCACCGGAGAGACCGTAGTCCTTGGCGATATCGGCAGGAATGATGCCGATGCCGCGCATCCGACTCTGGAAGATCTCGTTGCCGAAGAGCAGGTCATCGATCGTGTCGCAGAACTGCTCAAGCTTCTTGACGGCGCCGCGCGTCTCTTCGATCCAGCCCTTGGGTAGATCGTCTTTCAGGCCGCCAATACGGTCAAAGTTCGGGTGGAAGCGACCACCGGTGGCACCTTCGATGAGGTTCAGGATGTATTCACGGTCACGGAAGGCAAGGAAGACCGGCGTGATCGCGCCCATTTGCACGCCAAGGTCACCAAGGAACAGCGACACGTTCGCAATTCGTGACAACTCGAAGAGGATGGTGCGGATGACCTGAGCACGCGGTGGCGCTTCGATCTCCATCAGCTTCTCGGCAGCGAGGATGAACGGCACTTCGTTGGCGAAGCTGCCGAGCCAGTCAATGCGGTTGACGAGGGTGGTGACCTGCGGGAACGTGCGGACCTCGGTGAGCTTTTCGTAGCCGCGGTGCATGTATCCGGCAACCGGCTCAGCCCAGACGACCTGCTCGCCGTCAAGGCGACAGATGATGCGGAGCGTGCCGTGCGTGGCCGGGTGCTGCGGACCGATGTTGAGGGTCATGCCCTCGGTCTCGAGTTCGACGTTGAGGCGCGCGTCGGCAGCCTGGCTCGCGATGTACGAAAGTTGCTGGCGGTCGGTCAACGTCATGACTCGTCACCCTTCTCGTCGACGGGTGCTTCTGCTTCGTCTTCAGCCGGCATGGGTTCGACGTCGACGATGCCCGGCCATGGCTTGACCATGCGGGCGAGCAGCGGGAAGTCCTTGCGAAGCGGGTAGCCCTCGAAGTCGCCCGGCAGGTACATGTTGCGGAGGTCGGGGTGGTTGTCGAACCCGATCCCGTACATCTCGTGGCACTCACGCTCGTGCCAGTTGGCCCCGGCAAAGAGGTGACTCCACGATTCCATGACGAGCCGATCGTCAGGAACGTCGGCCTTGATCGTGACGCCCACGTGACGGTTGAGGTCGGTGAGACGCGCGAACACCTGGAAGCGAGTCTCGCCACCGGTGTAACCCTGCACGATTTCGGTGTCGGGTTCTTTGGGCTCGTCATCCGGGTCTTCTTCGCTCGTGCCGTACGGCGACGGCATCCAGTCGAGCCCCGAGAGGAAGCAGAAGTAGGTGAACCCGGCGTCCTTCAACGCCTGACCAGTCGACAACCACGCCTCAGTGCTGACGCGAATCCAGAGATCGTCATTGGGCGTGATCTTGGTGTCGACGATCGCGTCACCGATGTGGCTGCGCAGGTTGTCGATGATGCCTTCGCGCAGTCCGTCTCCGGGCAGTGCTGCCGGAGCGTCGGCGCCGGGCGCGTCCTGGGTTGTGGTGTCGTCACTCAATGGGGCCACCGCCAACGACGATCGGTTCGGGTTGCACCGAATCAGCCGCCTGGGCCATCTCGGGGGTCGGGTCGGTCGGCTCGTTGATCAGCTCGCCATCACGGTCAACCTCGCCGGCTTCCATGGCGCGGGTTCGCTGCAGGGTCGTGAACTCGTCACCGCGCCACTTGGCGGCCATGTCTTCGTTCTTGATCCGCTGTTGGAGGAGCACGATGCCTTCGAGCAGCGCTTCAGGCCGCGGCGGGCAGCCGGGGACGTAGACATCGATGGGGATGATCTGGTCGACGCCCTTGGTGACCGAGTAGCTGTCCCAGTAGGGGCCACCACAGTTGGCGCACGAACCCATCGAGATGGCGTACTTCGGCTCGGGCATCTGCTCCCAGAGTCGCTTCACCGCCGGCGCCATCTTGTCGGTGACCGTGCCGGACACGCAGACAAAGTCGGCTTGGCGTGGGCTGGCAGGCAGCGGGATCACGCCGAGCCGCATCACGTCGTAACGAGGCGAACCGAACGCTGCACCCATCTCGATGGCACAGCAGGCGAGACCCCACTGGTACACCCAGAGACTGTAGGAGCGGCTCATGTTGAACAGTTTGGTCAGCGGAGCCGGCAGGCGACCCTTGTCGACGAGACCCATGTCAGACCGTCTTTCTCTGCGAGTTGGAGCCCATGGCGGAGCGAAGGAACATCAGACCCATCGGAGGAGCCCCCGCTTCCAGGCGTAGACCAGGCCGTCGAGGAGCAGCACGATAAAGACGAGCATCGCGACGAGGCCGAACGTGCCATACCTCTCTGCGGACGCTGCCCAGGGGAAGAGGAACACCGCTTCAACATCAAAGATGACGAAGAGCAGGGCGAACACGTAGTAACGGATCTGGCTCTGAGACCAGCCCATCCCCACCGGGTCGACACCCGATTCGTATGCCATCGACTTGTCGTAGTTGGGCTTGGACGGGCGAATCGCCGCGGCGAGTCCGAGCAGCAACCCGCCAATGGCGAGCGCTGCAATACCAAACCAGACAACGTTGAGGTAATCGCGAAGAAAGAGCGACATGCGGGCCCGAAGATATCAGCCCTTGTGAATCTCTTCCCAACCTCAGGGGAGACTATTCCCGCCGTGTGTCACGTTGGGGTCGGGTGGAACTACCTGGACTCGGCGGCGATGCGCTTCTTGGTGGCGGCCCAACTGCAGATCGGACAGCCAGTCAGATCGTGATATTTGGCGGGGCAGTACTCCCGGCCGAAGTAGATGATCTGCAGGTGCCGTCGATCCCACGTGTCTTCAGGGAACACCGCTTTGAGGTCTCGCTCGGTCTTCTCGACGTTCTTCCCATCGCTCAGGCCCCAACGATCTGCGAGGCGATGAATGTGGGTGTCGACAGGAAACGCTGGAAAACCGAACGCCCCGGCCATCACGACACCAGCGGTCTTGTGCCCGACCCCGGCGAGCCCCTCGAGGAACTCCCAGTCGGCAATGACTTCGCCGCCGGCGTCCACAATCTGGTGCGCCATGGTCGACAGGTTGCGTGCCTTTGTCGGTGCGAGGCCGACCTGTTTGATGAAGCCGAGGATCTCCTCCGGTGACAGACGTGCCATTTCCTCCGGTGTTGATGCTGCGTCGAACAGCGCAGGGGTGACCTCGTTGACCTTCTTGTCAGTCGTCTGCGCGGACAGCGCCACGGCGACGAGCATCGTGTAGGGGTTGCGATGATCAAGCGGCACCGGCGGGTTCGGGTAGAGATCGTCGAGCATCTCGCCAATGCGGTCGGCTTTGTCCTGTCGCTTCATCCCCGTCGAAGCTACTGCCGATTCGCGACCGCACCCAGCGCGAAACGTCTCGTCTGTTGCACCATGGTTACTCCGTCATCACCGTTGCACCGTCGAGGTGAAACCCGTCTGGTGAAACAGATGGGCAACGGCTCAGTGCACGGTGAAGCGGTCCGACAACCGTTGCGCAGCATCGACGACGAGGGCTTCGACGCGGTCCTTGTCACCTTCGGCAGGAAATCTGAAGCTCGGAGCGTTGACAAAGAGGGCGCCTTCAAAATGGCCACTTGCGCCGCGGAACGGGACATCGAGCGCCGTGATGCCGTCACCGAGATCGTCGATCGACCACATGAGACCGTCGTTGACGATCTGATCGAGGTGCGCGCGCAGCGTCGCGACGTCGGTGATCGTGCGCTGGTTGACCCGCTCGAGCGGCTGAGCGAGATAGCGCTGAATCTCGTCGGGCGGTAAGTGGGCGAGCAGCGCCAGACCCGCCGGGACCGAGTGCATGGGCGCGTAGAAACCGGTGCGGTTCTGCACCTGCACGGCGGACTCCTCGTCATCGACGCTGTCAACCCAGTACACGTTTCGACCTGAACGCACCACGAATCCTGCTGATTCTCCGGTTTCCTCGCTCAATTCGATCAAGAACGGGCGGACGACAGCCGCCATATTCGCGTCGTTGTTTGCAGCATCGGCCAGAGCTGCCAGACCGGCACCGAGTTCGTACTCCGAACCCGTTTCGCGTTGTGCGACTGCGCCCTCTGCTTCAAGCGCCGAGAGCAAGCGAGACACCGTTGACTTCGGCAGACCGACCTGCTCAGCAATCTCCGTGACGCCAGCCGGGCCGAGTGAAAGTTCGCGAAGCACCGTGAAGGCTCGCTCGATCGACTGCACACCTGCCATGCACCTTGGATAGCAGCTTTGGAGCCGTCTGCACGCTTTGGTGACGTGCGCAACGTCGCGGCGACCAGGCTTGACGACCGACATCATTGCAGGACGCGACTTGCATCATTAGCCTGCAGAGATCGCTCGTCCCAGAGGGGCCTGGCGTACTGTTTCACCATACGGTACAGTTCCGCATTGCGGAACAACGGCACGAGGCCCCCTCGTTCCGCCCCTCTCTCTGGAGACAACAACATGAGTGACGACATCGACGCCGCCGGCGACTCGAACGGCGACGAAGACATCGATCTTGCGCTGCTGAGTGACGAGGATCTGACTGCCCAGATGCACGACGACCTCTACGACGGCATGAAGGAAGAAATCGCGGAGGGCACGACCATCCTGCTCGACCGCGGTTGGGGGCCCGACCGCGTCCTGAACGACGCACTCGTTGAAGGCATGCGCATCGTCGGCATCGACTTCCGTGACGGCATTCTTTTCGTTCCCGAGGTCCTGCTCGCCGCAAACGCGATGAAGGCGGGCATGGCCATTCTCCGTCCGCTGTTGGCCGAGACGGGCGCTGAGTCCGTCGGCAAGGTCGTCATTGGCACCGTCAAGGGCGACATCCACGACATCGGCAAGAACCTGGTCGCAATGATGCTCGAAGGTGCCGGGTTCGAAGTGATCGATCTTGGCATCAACACCGACGTCGACGAATTCATCGCCGCCCTCGACGAGCACCAACCCGACATCTTGGGCATGTCGGCCTTGCTCACCACCACGATGCCGTACATGAAAGTCGTCATCGACACCCTCACCGAGAAAGGCCGTCGCAACGATCAAATCATCCTCGTCGGTGGCGCTCCACTCAATGAGGAGTTCGGCGAAGCAATTGGCGCGGACGCCTACTGCCGCGACGCAGCGGTGGCCTCCGAGCAGGCCAAGTCCCTGGTGTCGGCGCGACGCGGCAACCCGGAGCCCGCCGGCCCGTCAGTCCACGCCTGAGCCATGACCGCCCCACGGGTGCTCGTCATCGCGTGCGGGGCACTGGCGCGTGAACTGCTCGCAATCACCGAGCTGAACGGCCTGGTCAACGTGACCGTCGAGTGCCTTCCTGCTTCGTTGCACAACCGCCCGAAAGAAATCCCCGAACTCGTCCGCCAACGAATCCACCGGGCCCGCGGCAAGGACGACATGCTGCAAGACGACATGGTGCCAGGCACCAACTCGTCGACCGGCGCGTCGCCGCCCGGCGACAATCAACTCCTCGATGCGGGTACAGAGCCAGCGGCAGGAACGTTCGACCAGATTCTGATCGGGTACGCAGACTGCGGCACCGGCGGATTGTTGGACAAGGTGTGCGCCGAGGAAAACGTGGAGATGCTCGCCGGCGCGCACTGCTACCAATTCTTCGCCACTGCACCCCGGTTCGACGAGCTCCAGGATCATGCGCTCGGCAGCTTCTACCTGACCGACTTCCTCGCCCGGAACTGGGAGCGGTTGATCTGGGACGGCATGGGGATCGCCAAGCACCCCGAGCTGCGCGACATGTACTTCGGCAACTACACCCGGTGCGTGTATCTCGAACAGACCGATGACCCCAAGGCCCGGGCCGCCGCCCATGAGTGCGCTGACCGGCTGGGGCTCGAGCTGCACATCGAGCACACTGGCTACGGCGAACTCGAGTCCACCATGGTGGACTTCACACGGAAAGCAACAGCGTGATGAGCGAAGAACAATCAGCAGGCGACGAACTCGATCAAGGCGCGATGCGTGAGCGCCAGACCGGCAGACGGACGAACCGACGGCGAGGTGGCGGCGGGCCCACGGTCAGCACGATTTACTGGCGCGACATCCCAGCGCAACTCACCGCCCGCGGTGCCGCCGAGCAGAGCAAGGTGCTGCTGCACGCCCGGTTCCAACACGCAATCGATCGTGCCGCTGGCGTTGCCGGGCTGACGTCGACCGACGACTATGTCAAAGAGTGGCGCAACACCGCCGCACCGTTGAGCGAGGGCGACATCAGTGCCAAGCTCGACCAGCTCTGTGCCGACATCGAAGACCAATATCCCAAGGAACGCCTCGAAGCCATCGTCGCCAACGGCGGCCTCGATCCCGACGGCCCGCCTGCCTGACCGACCTGTTCACTCCTCCGCACCCCGCCAGCGACACCTGGTCCCGACCCCAAAGTAACTCGACTCCGAAGTCACTCGAAGAGAATCGACAGCAATATGACCGAGACCATCATCAGCTCCGCAACAAAGGAAGTCGTCATCGGCTTCGATCGTCCGTTCGTCATGATCGGCGAACGCATCAACCCAACCGGTCGCAAGTTGCTTGCAGCGGAGATGAAGGAAGGCAACTTTGAGCGCGTGGCAGCTGACGCACTCGCGCAGGTCGCCGCCGGCGCCCAGATGCTTGACGTCAATGCCGGTATTCCGCTCGCTGACGAACCGGCTCTTCTTGCGCAGGCAATTCAGCTCGTGCAGTCAGTCACCGACGTGCCGCTGTCGATCGACTCCTCGATTGTCGAAGCGCTCGAAGCCGGCTGCGCCGTCTATCAGGGCAAGCCGTTGATCAATTCGGTCACCGGTGAGGACGAACAGATGGAGCGAGTCCTGCCGCTCGTCAAGAAGTACGGCGCTGCTGTCGTCGCAATCTCGAATGACGAGACCGGCATCTCCGAGGATCCCGACGTGCGGTTCGAAGTCGCCAGGAAAATCGTCAACCGTGCCGCCGACTACGGCATCCCGTCATCCGATGTGATCGTCGACCCGTTGGTGATGCCAATCGGTGCCATGGGTCAGGCCGGCCAGCAAGTGTTCAAGCTGCTCCGCCGCTTGCAGACCGAGCTGAAGGTCAACACCACCTGCGGAGCCTCGAACGTGAGCTTCGGATTGCCGGAACGTCATGCGATCACCGGCACCTTCCTCGCGATGGCGATTTCGAACGGGATGACCTCGGCAATCATGAGCCCACTGCACGATGAGGTGAAGAAGGCCGTGAAAGCCGCCGACGTACTCGCCGGTCACGATCAGGACTGCGGCGCTTGGATCGCGACGTATCGCGAGGGTGGCGGCCAAGCGGCTGGCGACGCGGCGGGCGGCGCCCCACGTCGACGCGGCGGGCGACGCGCCCGCGTCGAAGGCTGATCCAGCGGCATGGATGCACGACATCGGGTGGTCTTTGCGCCGTCAGGGCTTTTGGTCACCGTCGATGAGGGCACGACGGTGCTCGATGCGGCACGGCAGGCAGGTGCTGACCTCGACTCCACGTGCGGTGGTCGCGGATTGTGCGGGCGATGCCAAGTCGTCCCAACAGCCGGGTCGTTCTCCAAGTGGCAGATCGAGTCGACCGACAACTCGATCACCGGTTGGGCCTCGACCGAAGAGGAGTACACCGGGCGGCGCCCGATCCTCGACGGTCAGCGTCTCGGCTGCGCAGCGCGGGTGTGCGGTGACGTCGTCGTCGAGATCCCTGCGGCAAGCCAAGTGCACAAGCAGGTCGTCCGCAAGTCGGTCGATCTCGGCAACATCGAAGTCGACCCGCTGGTGCGATTGCACTACATCGAGTTACCGAAGGCGGAGTTGGGAGCCGAGCTCGGCGGGTTGAGCGAACAGATCGGCGCGGCATTGCTCGCCGACTACGACGTCACCATGGCGCGCCTCGACGCGCACGTGCTGCCGTTGATCGCCGATGCTGCCAAGCAGGGCGACAACGCAATCACTGTCGGCGTTCGGCACGGCTGCGATGTGTGCGCCGTGTATCCCGGCTACGTCGATCGCTCCTTCGGCGTCGCCGTTGATGTCGGGTCGACCACTGTCGCCGGCCACCTGGTCGACCTAGCGACCGGCGAGGTGGTCGCGAGTAATGGCGTGATGAATCCACAGATCCGATTTGGCGATGACCTCATGTCGCGGGTCTCGTACGTGATGATGAACCCGGGTGGCGATGTCGAGCTCACCCGTTCGATCCGCGCCGCGCTGAACACCATGGTCGGCGAACTCGTCGACGACGCTGCGACCAGCGTCGACACGCTGCGTCCGATCGATCGGTCGTCGATTCTCGACATGACCCTCGTCGGGAACCCAATCATGCATCACGTCATCCTCGGGATCGACCCCACTCCCCTGGGCCAGGCACCCTTCCTCCTTGCGACCGACAGCGCCGTGACCGTCCGCGCCACTGACCTCGAAATTGATGCGCCGTTCGCGTCGACATACCTTTTGCCATGCATTGCCGGCCACGTCGGTGCCGACACCGCTGGCGCCATCCTGGCTGAGGGTCCTCATCGCTCGGACGCGCTGCAACTCCTCGTCGACGTCGGCACGAATGCCGAGATCGTGTTCGGCAACTCCGAGCACGTGCTCGCTGCCTCCTCCCCCACGGGCCCAGCCTTCGAAGGTGCTCAGATCTCGGCGGGGATGCGCGCAACGGCGGGTGCCATTGAACGCGTGCGCATCGATCGCGACACCCTCGAGCCTCGCGTCAAGGTGATCGGCAGTGACCTGTGGTCCGACGATCCAGCGTTCAGCGCAGAAACTTCCAAACTCGACATCTCAGGAATCTGCGGTTCGGGGATCATCGAGGTGATGGGCGAGCTCTATCTCGCAGGTCTCCTCGATGTCGACGGCACGGTCCGCTCAGACGGGCCGTCGAAGACCGACCGGGTGTTCGCCGATGGCCGGACGTTCTCCTATCGGCTGTTCGGCGACGCCGATGATCCGACGGCGAACATCAACGTCACGCAGGACGACGTCCGTGCGATCCAACTCGCAAAGGCAGCATTGCGCGCCGGCATCGATCTGCTCTGCGAACACGCTGGCAAGACCGACCCGAACGAGATCGGCTCGGTGCGTCTTGCCGGTGCATTCGGGGCGCATATCGACCCGCTGTATGCCAAGGTCCTTGGCCTTGTTCCCGACGTGCCGGTGACTCAGGTCGCCTCGGTCGGAAACGCCGCAGGCGCCGGTGCTGTTCGAGCGCTCGTATCAGCCGCACAACGTGTCGAGATCGAGGCGGCTGTCCGGCGCGTGGAAAAGATCGAGACAGCGACCGAGCCGCGCTTCCAGGAGCTGTTCGTGAATGCAATGGGCTTCCCACACACCACCGAGCCAACTCCGAACCTTGCGAGCGAGACCGCCCTGCCCTCAGCACAACCCAAGCTCGACGCCGTCGGCGGGCGTCAACGCACCGGCCGCCGTCGACGCCCCACCTGACACTCCCACTCCCACTCCCACTCCCACTCCCACTCCCACTCCCAAAAATGTCGGAGGAGCGTCGCACAGCGACGCTTATGCAGCATTTTTCGGGAGTTGTGCTCCGGTCGACGGGGGGATGAGTGTTCTGTATGCTGGAACAGTTCCGCATGGTGGGACGTCGAGCGGTAGTGCGTCGTGATGGGGGTCCTGGTGAGTGAAGAACGTCGAGGACGCAGGTCCGGTGGTCGCGCCGGGCGAGCGGCGAGTCGAGCCACGTCGGCAACGCCGACTCCGCCCTACCTGCAACGACAGATCCGTCCGTACGAGTTGGTCACCGACGAACACCTCGAGCTGATCGAATACAACGCTGAGACGATCCTCGAACAGGTCGGCATCGAGTTCCGGAACTATCCACGCGCGCTCGAGATGTGGCGCGATGCAGGTGCCGAGATCGACGGCGAACGTGTCCGGTTCCCTCGCGGGCTGTGTCGCACACTCGTTCAGGCGACTGCGCCGCGGCAGTACACGCAGCATGCTCGCAACCCTGCACGTAACGTCGAAATCGGCGGACCCAATACGGTGTTTGCGCCGAACTACGGCTCACCGTTCGTTTACGACCAGGACCAAGGCCGCCGTTACGCGACGATCAACGACTTCGAGAACATCGTCAAGCTCACCTACTCGTCGCCTCACCTGCATCATTCGGGCGGCACGGTGTGCGAGCCCGTCGACGTTCCCGTCAACAAGCGGCATCTCGACATGGTGTACGCCCACCTGAAATACAGCGACAAGGCGTTCATGGGTTCGGTCACCGCCGGCGAGCGGGCAGCCGACTCGATCGAACTCGCCCGGATCGGGTTCGGTGGAGATCTGGCCGACCGCACCGTGATGTCATCGCTGATCAACGCCTCGTCCCCACTGGTGTGGGACGACACGATGTTGGCCGCTGCGGAAACCTATGCAGCGGCGAATCAGGCGTGCATCATCTCTCCGTTCATCCTTTCCGGAGCTATGGCCCCGACTACAGCGGCGGCCGTCGCCGCACAGACGCTCGCTGAAGCGCTTGCCGGAATGGCGTTCTGCCAGCTCGTGCGCCCAGGTGCCCCCGTCATCTTCGGATCGTTCGCGTCGTCGATGTCCATGGCGACTGGCGCACCGACGTTCGGCACGCCCGAACCCGCCATCGTCCTGTACACCGTCTCGGCCCTCGCTCGACGCCTCGGCGTCCCATTCCGCTCGGGCGGCTCGCTCACAGCATCGAAGCTGCCCGATGCACAGGCGGCGTACGAGTCTGCGTCAACGATCATCCCGACCGTCATGGCGGGTGTGAACTTCGTGCTGCACGCGGCGGGTTGGATGGAGGGCGGCCTCGCCGTCGGGTACGAGAAATTCATGATGGATGCTGATCAGCTCGGCATGATGATGAAGTTCGGCCAGGGCCTCGACATGAGCGAGAACGGCCAGGGCGTCGATGCGTTCCTCGAGCACACGCCGGGCGAGCACTTCCTCGGCACGGGCCACACGTTCGCCAACTTCGAGACTGCGTTCTATCGCTCGACACTGGCCGACAACTCCAGCTACGAGCAGTGGATGGAAGACGGTTCGACCACCACCGCTGACCGAGCGAACGCAGCATGGAAGGCGTCACTCGCCAGCTACGAACCGCCGCCGATCGACGATGCCATCGACGCAGAGCTGCAGGACTACATCGGGCGCCGCAAGGCTGAGATGCCCGACGAAATCGGCTGAGCGATTGGCGTGGCCACCCTCCACGCACCCCGGGCCAAGATGCCGGGCCAATATGTCCTGAGCTCCAGCTCGATCCGTGCGACGGCGCTCAGATCAACGACACTGCTCCCATGGAGCCATCTGCCACCAACGGGTCTGCAACCGTCGACGTCAACGCATCGGCCGCCGACGTCTACACCTTTCTCACCGATCTCGAACGCCTGCCGACACTCAGTCCGGAGAACGAACGGTGCGAGTTCCTGGACGACGCGGCAGCGATCGCTGTCGGGACGCGTTTCCGCGGGCACAACCGAGCGAAGGACTACACCTGGCACGCGGACTGCGAAGTCACTGTCGCTGATCCGGGAAGCGGGTTTGCCTATGAGGTACCACCCGCATTCGAACATGCCACGACATGGAGCTACACCATCGAGCCCACCGGGCCGTCGTCCTGTCGCGTGACCGAGTCCTTCGATGCTCCAATGCTCGCGCTGCCCGACGTGTACCCCGGCAAGATCGAAGGGCGTCGCGACAACCTCGAGAGGGGTTGTCAGATCACGATGCAGAATCTGCAGTCAGCGTTCGCCGACTGACACAGGGCGTGGGCTCGGCACGTTCCCGGCAGGTTGACGCGTCGCCAAGACGAGGCAACCCAGACCGAGTACGCCGTACACCAGCGCACCCAACAACATCGGGGTGACGGTCGCATCGATCTGCGCATCGACGATCGCCGCCAGACCGGCGCCGACACCGAGCTGAGCGACACCAAGAATTGCCGAAGCTGTCCCCGCCTTGTCCGCCATCGGTTCGAGCGCGAGGGACGCGCTCATCGGCCCCATGATCATCGACATCGCGTTGGCCAAGAATGCCCAGCCGAACCACCACCAAATCGACGGCACACCGTCGGCAGCCAACGTTCCGGCGAGGCCAACGGCTGCGAGGGCGACGAATGCCGTCGCCGCCAGCACCACCATCCGGGCGGCGCCAAATCGTTCGATGAGTGGACGGTTGAAGAGCAGTGCCAGTGCCATGCCGATTCCCGACGCGCCGAAGAAGAGCGTGAACTGCGAGGAGCGGTCGTAGATCTCGTCGATGACTGGTTGGGCACTGCCGAGCCACACGAAGAACGCGCCGCCGAAGAATGCTTGAGCGATCAGTATCCACCGAGTGACCGGCGTGGCCGCGACCGCTCGGAGAGCGTCGAGCAGCGGAGCGAGCTGAAGCGTGCGGCGATTGGCCGGATCGAGGGTCTCGCCGAATCGAACGGTCCACACCCCGGTCACGGCAGCGAGCACCAGCGCGGCAGCGAACACCGCGCGCCAGTCCCCAACCGTCAAGATCGCTTCGCCGATGAACGGCACGATGATCGGGCCGAGCAAGAACACCGCGCTAAAGGTGCTGACCACCCGAGCCATCTGATCGCCTGCGTACAGGTCACGGGCGATGGCGAACCTCAACACTGTCGGCGCGGAGGCGCCCAGACCCCAGACGAACCGAGCCACCAGGAGGACGGCAAGGTTTGGCGCAATCGTCGAGGCCAGCGCGCCGACCGCATAGATCCCGATACCGGCGAGGAGGACGGGGCGACGGCCGAAGCGGTCGGCGAGCACGCCATAGACCAGCTGTCCGAGCGCCATCCCAACGAAGTACACGGTTCCGGTGATCGCCGGACTGAGGCCGCGATCGTCGAGGTCGAAGGCGACTCTGAGTTCGTCGAAGGCCGGGAGCGCTCCATCGATACCAAAGGCCATCAAGATGCCGATGAAGGCGAGGAATGCGACAACTGAGCGCTCCGAACGCGCTCGCTGCACTGGGCCCACCTCGCTCACCGCGGCACGATACCGACCAGCGTTCCCTCACGCTCATCCGGCCGCCCTGGGCTCTCGGCGCGACGGAACGCGCCAAAGCGACCCGGACGCGACACGACCAGTACGGTGGCGAGATGACGACGAACGACATCGTGATGCTGGAAGGTGGTCCGCTCGTTGACGCAGCTGGCCTCGAAGATGCGCTGGGCTGGACGCTCAAGCCCGAAGGTCTGTGCAAGGACGACGCCTGCGTGATCGTCAACGATCGCGATGCCTTGTTCGATGGCGACCGCATCGACGTCACCGCGGTTGCATCACTCCTCGATCGCCCGGCAACTACCGACACCGAGTCAGGCCTGGTGGCCATTGGCGCACCTCGCGAACAGCGTCGCGCTGCAGTGAACGACATGAAGGCGCCGGACTTCGTGCTGCCCGATATCGATGGGTTGCCGATGAACTTCTCCGACCACCGCAGCAAGAAGCGGTTGCTCGTCGCATTTTCGTCGTGGTGAGGTTGCCTCCTCGATCTGCCAGGTTGGCAGGCACTCCAAGAAGAACTCGCTGATCACAACTTCCAAGTGATCGCTGTCGCCATCGACGAAGACGTCGAGGCGGTCCGCGCCGGGTGTGACGGGATCACCTATCCGGTTCTCATCGACGCCGAGCACATCGTTGCCGAGCTCTACGCGATCTCGAACGTGCCGACCGTGCTGATGATCGACGAAGACGACAACATCGTTCAGCCCAACTGGAGCGCCTACGCGAGCGACACGTTCCGCGAGCTCACGGGCATCGACTCCGAGAAGCAGAAGGACCACATTCGGGCCTGGGCCAAGGACGGCACACTGCGAATGTCCCCGGATGAGGCCAAGGGAGTCGTCGGCGACCTCAGCGCTGAAGAGGAAGAGGCTCGCCTCGTCTTCCGCATCGCTGCAAAGCTCCGCCGCGACGGTGACACCGATGGGGCCGAACGCAACTTCGAGCGAGCGAATGCGCTCGCGCCGAACGACTGGACCGTGCGCCGTGCCTCGCAGCCCTTACGTGGGATCAATCCATTCGGTGATGCATTCATGGAGATCTACACCGAGTTCAACGAAGCCGGTCGCCCGTACCACGGCGTCACCGGCCACTGACCTCACGCGTACGGTTCCGGGTACGGTTGCCGAATGGCTGAGACGTTTCATCTGGGGCTTGACACCGCCGACCTGCGAGGTGCCACGCTGTCGATTCTCCCGGGCGATCCCGAGCGCGTCGCACGCATCGCATCGCTCCTCGACGAGCCCGTTGCGCTTGCAGCACATCGAGAATTCACGTCGTGGCTCGGCTTCCTCGGCGGCACACCCGTCGTGGTCTGCTCAACCGGCGTCGGTGGACCGTCGACGTCGATTGCGGTCGAGGAACTGGCCCAACTCGGCGTGCGCACGTTCCTCCGAGTCGGCACGACCGGCGCGATCCAACCCGACGCGAATCCTGGCGACATCATCGTCACCACGGGCGCTGTTCGCCTCGACGGTGCGAGCCTGCATTTCGCGCCAATGGAGTTCCCCGCTGTCGCCGACTTCGAGTGCACCACTGCACTGGTCGACGCAGCTCGCGCCTCTGGCGCAAACGTGCACGTCGGCATCACCGCGTCAAGCGACACCTTCTATCCGGGCCAGGAGCGGTACGACACGACATCGGGGCGCGTGGTCGAACGATTCCGCGGCTCACTCGACGAATGGCAGTCGATGGGGGTCCTCAACTATGAGATGGAGTCCGCGACGCTGTTCACGATGTGCGCGTCGTCAGGCTGGCGGGCCGGCTGCGCTGCCGGAGTGCTCGTCAATCGCACTCAGCAGGAGACCCCTGACGCCGCGGTGATCGCAGCAGCCGAGTCCGGCGTCGTCGAGGTCGTTGTTGAGGCAGCACGCCAATTGCTCTGACCGCTCAGGATCCTGGCGACGGCTGACGTCAGGTGTGTTCGTTGGCGGCGATAAAGGCGCGGTAGACGTCGAGCAGGGACTGCTTCTGAGCGTCTGTCAACGATTCATCGGTGGCGATCGCTGACTCCGTGGTGACCACGTCGGCGCCCTCGGCACGTTCTCGGCCGAGGAAGTTCAGCAGCTTCTCAGCGGGAACATTGAGCGCCGATGACAATCCATTGACCACGCGAACCGATGGCTCGTGCAGCCCTCGCTCGAGCTGGCTGAGGTAGGCGTCAGAGAGATCGGCCAGCTTGGCGAGCTCACGCTGGCTCAGTTCAGCGAGTCGGCGCTGACTACGAATGAAGTCGCCAAGCGCTCCGACACCGAGCGGATTGCTGTCGTTTGAGCTGGTTGACATCAGCGTCATCCTCTCACTTCTTGGCGGAAACAAACAGAGGGACGACAACGTGCCTGGCACGTTGTCGTCCCTCTGTTGGAGTCTTCAACGGCGGCACCTTCCCGATGGGGGGAAGGGAAGGTGCCTGCCGCACGAGCTCACTTCTTGGCGACAGCCTTGCGGGCCGGAGCCTTCTTGGTCGCCGGAGCCTTCTTGGCGGCTGGCTTCTTCGCTGCAGCTGTCTTGGTGGCCGTCGCAGCGGGCTTGACGACCGGCTTGTCGGCGGGGAGCATCGCAACGACTCGCTCGCTGAAGTCACGATTCATGTCGGCCATGCGCTCGACAACGTCGATGTACCGCTTGCCAGCGTCGGCTGCGGTCGGCACGTCGAAGCGGTCCATTTTCGGCATGTCGAACGGAAGCTCGATGGTCGGAGTTTGGTCGGCGATGCGATCGTTGATCTGATCGAATGTCTTGACGGCGAAGTCGACGGCTTTGCGGTTGGTGTCGACAATGGCGTCGAGGATGCGATCGTTGGTCTCGGTGTAGGTCTTGGTGGCAGTGGTGACCTGCTCGGTGACCTGGTCGTTGATCTTCTCGGCGATGGTGTTGATCTGGTTGCGCATCGGATGCTCCTCTGGCGGATGTGGGGGGATTGGATGGTTGTTCAACAGGCTGGGCGGTTGATTGACTCACTGCTTGATCCGTTGTTGTACTGCGTACTTTATCACGCATAGCGAGAAATGCAAGAGGATTGCAAGAAATACTTTGCAACACCATTCACTAACGTGGCACCTGATGCATCACCTCACCATTCTCGACGGCGGCATGGGCAAGGAACTTCGTCGCATCGGTGCGCCGTTCCGACAACCGGAGTGGTCGGCGCTGGCGCTCATGGACGCACCAGAATTCGTCTTCCAAGCACACACCAACTTCATCGAGGCGGGCGCTCAGACCATCATCACGAACAACTACGCCGTCGTGCCGTATCACCTCGGCGATGACGTCATTGCCGATCGAGGCGCTGCGCTGACTTGCGCATCTGGAGAACTCGCCCGCCAAGCAGCCGACGCTGCCGCGCACCCGGTGAGCGTCGCCGGCTCGTTGCCACCATTATTTGGCTCGTACGAACCAGAACACTTCGACGCGGTTCGAGCGCCAGCGTTGTACTCGATGATCGTTGCCTCGTTGGCACCGTTCGTCGATCTCTGGGTCGCCGAGACACTCAGCCTCGTGTCCGAACTCGACGTGATCGCCGAGGCGGTGCGACAGCACGGTGCCGGGCAGCGTCTCTGGGCAGCGTTCGCCCTTCCCGATCATTACAGCGGCGACGACAAGCACGGCGCCCACATCGCGCTGCGTTCGGGCGACACGATCGATGACATCGTGGCCGCCGTCGGCCGACATCGCGACGTTGTCGACGCAGTGCTGTTCAACTGTTCACTCCCTGAGCAGATCGGCCCCGCCTTGATGGAGTTGACCGCCAAGCTTGCTGACGCAGGGCTCGACGTCCGGACCGGCGCGTACGCAAACGCGTTCCCCGACGCCCACGCCGAGGACTACGCCGCCAACAGCGTCATCTACGAACGACGCGATGACCTCACCGCTGAGGCGTACGGGGACATCGTCGACGAATGGGTGGCCGGTGGCGCAACGATCATCGGGGGCTGCTGCGACATGTACCCCGAACACATCGCCGAACTCGCCCGCCGTCACGCCTCAGCGACGGCGGAAGGATCAGCAACGTCCGATTAGAAGGTGGCGACGACCTTGCCGTGCGTTTTGCGATCGGCGAGATCTTGCAACGCTTGGCTCGCCTGGTCGAACGCGTACGGCGGGTAGAGCGGTGGGTCAATCGTGCCGGCCGCGGCCATGTCGAGCAGCGTGTGCATCTGCTCGCCCAACGAATCGGGGAACCGCGGCAACGAGGCACCCCAATGCACGCCGACGACCGAATAGCTCTTCAACAGCGCATGGTTGGTCTTGTACTCAGGGATCCCGGCAACGAAGCCGATCACCAACAGGCGACCGTCCCAGCCCATGCATCGCCGCACCTGATGGAACGTGTCGCCGCCCACCGGGTCGTAGGCGACGTCAACGCCGCCACCACTGGCCTCGCGCACGGCATCGACCCAGTCGGGTGTTTCCTGGTGATCGATCACGACGTCGGCGCCGACATCGCGCAGCACACCGACCTTCGTGGCGCCACCGGCGACGGCGATGGTGGTCGCCCCCATCGCCTTGGAGAGCTGAATGGCCGCCGTACCGGTACCGCCCGCAGCACCCGTGATCAGCACGGACTCACCGGGCTGCAACTTGGCGCGCTCGCGAAGCGCGTAGAGCGTGGTGCAGTAGTTGATCGGGATCGCTGCGGCTGTTTCAGCCGGCACTCCATCCGGAACAACGAAGACTGCATCCGCGGCGTGGACGACCTGCTCGGCGAGCCCACCGTTACTCCCGAGATAGACGACCCGCTGGCCAACCTCGATTCCGGTCACGCCATCGCCAAGCGCCGCGACGGTTCCGCACGATTCACCGCCCGGAGTGAACCCGGGGTACGACTTCACCTGATACATCCCCCGGCACGACAACACGTCGGGAAACGCGAGGCCGACTGCTTCCTGTTGAATCAACACCTCTCCGGGGCCCGGAACGGGTGCGTCTTCATCGACCAGTTCGAGCTGTTCGAGAGGGTCGCCGTGCTGCTTGAGTCGCCAGATCTTCATCTCCGCACCGTATGCGATCCGCGTGGCTCAAATGCAGGCCGACGGTTCCCGCCCTCGTGACGACAAGCGGGAGCGTTGCTGACCCGATGAGCGCGCTGGCCCACGAAGACCACCGGCGCCGTGCTCGATCAGTAGCTGGCGCCGAGGCCCGCCCGCGCATCGGTTTGAATGCCATACGGAGGAATCGGATATCGCAAACCGTTTCGCGACAGGGCCTCCATGCCGTCGATGGCCTGTACCAACTGTTCCCCGGTCAGCGCCATCAACATCTCGTCGTCCTGCACACCGCCGTATCGGCGCTCGGCGTAGCACGGGATGGAAAGACTCGGCTCGCCTGTCGACAGTGCCCGGCCCCACGAGTCGGCGCACGACGACTCGCCGACGCAGCCCCACTCGAGCTTTTTGTATCCCGACCACTGCAGTCCGTTGATCAGCAAGATCATCTGTCCTGGCGTCGCGTAGACCATGCAAATGTCGGGCGGGTCGAGGCGCCCAGTACTCAGCGGTGACACCGCCATGGCCTGGTATCGGCCGACGGGCACGATCGTCATCGCGGCCTGATGGGCAGCTGAGTCTTCGATGGTTTCGAACCAGACGCCGGCCATGTGCTTGCCGGAGTACCACTCGTCATCCTGCGCGCCGAGGCCAAGCACCGCTTGGCACTGCGCGCCGACGAGATCGGCACCAGTGATACCCACGGTCCAGTTGAGGCGCGACGCCATCGACACGATCTGGTCTGCTGTGTGCACGTCCTTCGGTCGCCGAATCTTCGGCACTGCCTCCATCTCCTCGACGGTCTCGAACATTTTCATGCCAATGGGCGTGGTCCGAATTCGGAGCACCTTGTCGAGTCGGGCCAACGTCGACGCCCAGTCGATGTCGCCGGGTGCGCCCATGCGGATGTGCACCTGCTGCTCGTTCTCGCCTGCGGTCGTGTCGGTCATGCGGATGTCTCCAATTGGTCAATCGTGCTGGTCAATCGTGTGCACGATTCGGTCGATCGTGTCATCGAGTATCTGTTCCGACGTGGCGAAGTTGAGTCGAGCGACGCCCACTCCCCCGGTGCCGAACTTCGGGCCGTTGGACAGTGCGACCCCAGCGTGTTCGAGCAAGTACTCCGCCGGATCATCACCCAACCCGCCACCTGCAGCACCAGCAGCCACATCAGTGAAGTCGAGCCAGGCGAGATAGGTCGCCTCTGGTGCGCGGTAGCCGATCGTCGGGGCGTCAGCAGCGAGACGCCGCGTGAGCTGATCGCGGCGAGCGGTGATCGTCCGTTGTACGGCGCGCATCCAGTCGTCGCAGTCGGTCCACGCCGTCAGCGTGCCGGTGATGCCGAGCGAGCTGGGCGAGCCCTGTTGATGACTGGCCATCGCGGCGAGTGCGGAGAGCAGGGGCTCATGATCGATGTGCGCCACGGCGGTGCGTAGGCCTGCGATGTTGAACGTCTTGCTGGCCGACCCGAGCGTGACGAGCCGACCAGCGAATCGCTCGTCGCAGATCGCGAGCGGGCGATGCACCGCGCCGGGGTGCAACAACTCGCCCCAGATCTCGTCGGTAATCACGAGCAGGTTGTGACGTTCGGCGACATCGGCGACCGCCGCGATCTCGGCCGCATCGAAAACGCGTCCGGTCGGGTTATGAGGGTTGCAGAAGAGGATCACCTTGGTCGTGGCGTCGATCGCGCTCTCGAGTCGTGCGGGGTCAAGACGCCATCCATCGGGATCAAGGGGGCAGTCGACGCGCCGTCGGCCGCTGTCGGCGATGGCGTCGAGAAACGGGTAGTAGATCGGCGTGAAGACGACAATGCCGTCGCCCCGTTCAGTCGTGTTCCAGAGAGCGACCTCGAGGGCGTGCAGCGCGCTGGTGAACGGCCGAATCTGACGCTCGTCCGGGCGCCACCCATGCTGGCGTTCTTGCCAGTCGGCGTATGCGGGAGCCAGCTCAGCCGAGAACGGCCCGTAGCCCAAATCGCCGCGATCGACGTGGCCCCGAATGGCGTCCAGGACGGGCTGTGGCGGGTCAAAGTCCATGTCTGCCACGAATGACGGAATGACGTCGACACCATGCTTGGTCCACTTGATACCGACCCGCGCTCGCGCTCGCTCCTCGCTGACTGTCAGCAGACCGTCCGCAGATGCGCCCATTTCCGAACGCTAGCTCTCCGCGTTCGACGGTCGATCAGCGTGGCCGTCGGCGCCGTGGCGTCGGGCAGTCCCGGGTGTTGCATCGGAGCGATCGGTACGGTGACGCCGTGACCCCCAAGCTGATCGCGCTCGACCTCGACGGCACCCTGCTCACATCCCGAGGCGACGTTTCGGAACGCAACGTTGCCGCCGTCCAGGCCGTCGCAGATGCCGGTCATCACGTTGTGATTGCCACGGGTCGGCCGCTCCACCTTGTCGCCGACCTCGGTGGCCAACTCGGCACCTCGGTCTCACATGTCGTCGGCACGAACGGGT